>CAYFVF010000401.1:0-1503 GCA_964346335.1 uncultured Hyphomicrobiaceae bacterium | reverse complement strand
CCGAAGCCGGAAATCTCGACATAGATCAGGCCGGGATTGCTCTCGCGCAGCGTCTCGTAGCCCAGCCCGAGCTTTTCCATCGTCCCCATGCGGTAGTTCTCGATGAGGACATCCGCATCGCTGATGAGCCGGTACAGCACCTCGCGCGCTTTGGCCTGCTTGAGGTCCAGCGCAACGCCGCGCTTGTTGCGGTTCATCATCATGAAGGCGGCGGCCTCGCCCTCGATCTCCGGCGGCGTGAAGCGCCGCGTGTCGTCGCCTTGGGGCTTTTCCACCTTGATGACATCCGCGCCCATGTCCGCCAGCATCAGCCCGCAGACCGGACCGGCCATGATATGCGCCAGCTCGATCACGCGCATGCCCGTGAGCGGCCCATGCGATGTGTCCGCCATGGTTAGCGCCCCTTCCAGTCCGGCTTGCGCTTGCCGAGGAATGCCTCCAGCCCTTCGCGGAAATCCTCGCTCATGTAGCACATGGCGATCAGGTCGCGGTCATCGACCTCAGCCGCGACGGCACGCAGGCGGCGCAGGCCTTCCTTAGTCGCGCGCAGGGTGAGCGGGGCATGGCTGGCGACAGTTGCCGCCAACTCCGTGGCGCGCGCCTCGACATCGGGGGTGATCTCGGAAACCAGCCCGATCGCCTTCGCTTCGTCGGCCTCGACAAGCCGCGCCGTCATGAGGATTTCGCGCACGCGCGCCGCACCGATAATCTCGCTCAGCCGCGCCAGGTTGGACGCCGACAGGCAGTTGCCGAGCGTGCGCGCGACCGGAAAGCCGTATTTCAATTGCGGGTTCGCCACACGAAGATCGCAGGCCGCCGCAATCGCCGCGCCGCCTCCCGTGCACGCGCCTTCGATCGCGGCGATGGTCGGCACCGGGCAGCTTTCAATGGCGCTGAACACGCGCTCCATGCGCTGCTCGTAGCCCCACGCATCTTCCGGCTTGGAAAAGCCGCGAAACTGGCTCATGTCCGTGCCCGCGCCAAACGCCTTGCCGCCCGCACCGCGCATTACGAGCGCGCGCGCGTCGCCGCCTGGCTCCGCCGCCTCGCAAATCTCGCGCAGGCGCTCATACATCGCGAAGGTGAAGGCGTTACGCGCCTCGGGGCGATTGAAAGTGATCCAGCCCGCGCCATCGCGGACCTCGTAGAGCAGCTCGTCCGTTTCGCTCATGGCTCGCCTATCCTTGTGCTTTGTCGCGCGATTTATCCGAAAAACTGGTTCCCAGTATTCGGATCGCGCTTTAGCGGTAGAAGTATTCAACGAGGAACATCGGCACGACCGGCACGTAGGTGCACAACAATAGCACGAACACGAGCACGCAGATGAAGTAGATATTGACCTTGCTGACATCCCAGACATTGGCCCGCGCGATCGAACACGCCGTGATCAGCACGCTCGCGACTGGCGGGGTCTGCTGACCAATCGCCAGGTTGAGCGTGACAACCAGCCCAAAATGCACCGGGTCAATGCCGACTTGCGTGATCAGAGGCACAACAATAGGC
>CAYFVF010000400.1:0-1509 GCA_964346335.1 uncultured Hyphomicrobiaceae bacterium | reverse complement strand
CCAGGATGACCGCGCCGCGCTCGCGCTTGAGATCGTTGATCGCCTTCACATACGGGGCGATCGCGGGCCACTCCATCGGCGTGATGACCCTGGAGACGCGCTCATACAGCTCGCGCGTTTCCGCCGCGACCTCCCGGGTGTAGGCCAGATCCGGCGTTCGTGGCGCATGCGTCGGCTTGCGTTCGCCGGATAGCGCGTCCAGTGCAACATGCGGTGTCGGCATCTCAAAATCCTCCGTACATGCCCCTGCGGAACTTTTGCTCAATATGAGCATAAGTCGGTCATGATTGCAATGTGGTGACGCGCATGGCTGCTGCAACATGTAGGGAAACGAGAAACACCGGCCCTTTGGTCCGGCTCGCCGGGCTACTCAGGCGATACCGTTGATGTCGTCATAGGAGAGATTTCCGGGCACGATCGTGATCGGGATCGGGAAGCTGCCTGCACCAGCGCCCGCGGCCAGCGTCGTGACCAGCGGTCCGGGGCCGCTCGGGTCGGTGGACGCGCCGAGCGTGAGAACCGCGATGTCGTGGTCTTCGTCGATCAGTTTACGGATTTCATCGGCTTTTTCGCCCTCGCGGACGATCTGCTCGCGCGGCAGCTCATCAAGACCCCAGTGCTTGAGCTTGCGCGTGTACAGGCGAAAGACCGCCTGCGCCTTGCTCAGACCCTCCTCGCGCTGGGCCTCCTCGACCGCCAGCCAATGCTGAAAGCTGCCCGGCTCGATCACGAACAGCAGGACGAGCGCGCCGTCCGTGCGTTCCGCGCGGGCCGCCGCGAATGATAGGGCTGTTTCGCACTCCGGGGTCTCGTCGATCACCACCAGGAACTTCCGGCGATGCCCTTCATCGAACACGCGTCGCTTGGTCTCGGCCATGATTGCCGCCTTCCCTGCCTGTTTCGTGGCCTCAAAGGGCAACCATAATCAATGCCCGATGAAACCGACAATATCCTTGATGATGGTCATGTTCGGCTCGGCGATGGTGCGGGCGCGGCGTGCGCCCTGGGCAAGGATCGCGTCGATCTGGCCCGGATCGTTCATCAGCCGTCGCATTTCGGCGTTCACCGGGGCGAGCTTGTCCGTAGCGACTTCGGCCAGAGCGCCCTTAAAGGTCGAGAATGTGGCGCCGCCATACTGCCCAAGCACCTGCGCGGAGGTCTGCTCGGCCAGCGCGGCGTAAATGCCGACGAGGTTGCGGGCCTCGGGCCGCTCTTCCAGGCCCTTTTCCTCGCTCGGCAGCGGCTCGGGATCGGTCTTGGCCTTGCGGATTTTCTTGGCGATCGTGTCGGCGTCATCGGTCAGGTTGATGCGCGTCATGTCCGAGGGGTCGGACTTGCTCATCTTCTTCTCGCCGTCACGCAGCGACATCACGCGCGTCCCCGGCCCCGCGATCAGCGGCTCCGGCAGCGGGAAGAACCCGTCTGGATAACTTCTCGCCTCACAGCTATCGGCGAAGTCCCAGTTGAATTTCTGCGCGATGTTCCGCGCCAGCTCCAGGTGCTGTTTCT
>CAYFVF010000399.1:0-1518 GCA_964346335.1 uncultured Hyphomicrobiaceae bacterium | reverse complement strand
CTCACGCTCGCCGCGCTGGCCCCGCGCGCGGGCGCGCACCTGTGGGACATCGGCGCGGGGTCGGGCGCGGTCAGCATCGAGTGGCTGCTGGCGCATCCCCAGACCACGGCGACGGCGGTCGAAATCTTGCCGGAACGTGCGGCGCGCGCGCGGGCGAATGCCGAGCGGCTGGGCGTCGATCGGCTGGAGGTCGTCGAGGGGCGCGCGCCGCAGGCGCTCGACGGTTTGGCTACGCCCCATGCGGTGTTCATCGGCGGCGGGCTGTCGGAAGCCTTGCTGGCGGATTTGTGGGCGCGGCTGCCGGCTGGCGCGCGCATCGTGGCGAACGCGGTGACGCTGGAATCCGAGGCGCTGCTGGCGCGCTGGCACGCGGCGCACGGCGGGCGCTTGATGCGCTTCGACGTCTCCGAGGCCGCGCCGCTCGGGAGCAAGCGCGGCTGGCGCGCGGCCTATCCGATTGTGCAATGGAGCGTGACGCGATGATCGTGGCGGGTTTTGGCTTTCGCGCGGCGGCGACGGCGGACAGTCTGCGCGATTCGCTGGCGCGCGCGTCGGGCGAGCGCCAAGTGACGGTCTTCGCCGCGCCGGAAGACAAGGCGCAAGCGGCCTGCCTGACCGAATTGGCGGCCGGGATGGCTGTTAGCGTCCACGCTATCGCGGCGGATGATCTGAGCCGGCAGCAGACACTGACCGAAGCGCCCCGCGTGCGCGCCGCGCACGGAACCGGCAGCGTCGCTGAGGCCGCCGCGCTCGCCGCCGCCGGGCCGGGCGCGAAACTGCTTGCCCTGCGCAGCATCTCCGCCGACCGGCTGGCGACCTGCGCGATCGCGATGGGAGAAGGCGCATGACCGTGCATTTCGTCGGTGCCGGGCCGGGCGCGCCAGACCTGCTGACGCTGCGCGGGCGCGACCTGATCGCGGATTGCCCGGTATGCCTCTACGCCGGGTCCCTGGTGCCCCAGGGCGTGCTGGCGCATTGCCCGCCGGGCGCGCGCATCGTGAACACCGCGTCGCTCGACCTCGACGCGATCATCGCGGAGTGCAAGGCGGCGCACGCCGCGGGCCATGATGTTGCCCGGCTGCATTCGGGAGACGTGTCGATCTGGTCCGCGATGGGCGAGCAGATTCGCCGCCTGCGCGCGGAAGATATCCCGGTGAGTGTAACGCCGGGCGTTCCGGCGTTTTCCGCCGCCGCCGCCGCGCTGGAGGCCGAACTGACGCTGCCGGGGCTGGCGCAATCGGTGGTGCTGACGCGCACGCCGGGCCGCGCTTCCGCGATGCCGGAAGGCGAGTCCTTGCGCAACTTCGCGGCGACGGGCGCGACGCTGGCGATCCACCTGTCGATCCATAACCTGGCGCAGGTCGTGGCCGATCTGCTGCCCGCCTATGGACCGGACTGCCCCGTCGCCGTGGTCTACCGCGCGAGCTGGCTGGATCAGCGCATCGTTCGCGCAACGCTCGCCGGGATCGAGGAAGCGCTGAGCGAAGGGATCGAACGGACCGCGCTGATCCTCGTCGG
>CAYFVF010000398.1:0-1524 GCA_964346335.1 uncultured Hyphomicrobiaceae bacterium | reverse complement strand
GGGACTTCGCGCTGGCGCTGTCGCCATCCATGCGCTGGATCGGGCTGGAAACGCCTCTGGGCCAGGCCGCTCTGGTGCGCCTGGCCGGGTTGGCCGTCGTTCTGGCCGCCGGCCTGCGTTTTCGACTTTTTGGTGTGGCTGCGGCGACCGTGATGATCGGCGCTTACCTTGTCGAAGGTCACACCGCCTCTGACGAGGCGCGGACAGTCCTGGCCCCGCTCCTTTTCGTGCACCTCGTCGCCGTTCATTGGTGGATCGGTGCGCTCCCGCCGTTGCGCGTCGCGGCTTCGTCGAGCCCTCTCGATACGCTGGCGTCGACGCTGCAGCGGTTCGGGGCCATCGCGTTGTGGGGTGTCGGCCTGTTGGCGGCGGGTGGGGTGGTGTTGCTGGTCGTGTTGACTGATTGGCGTATGAATTTTGCCGCGGCCTATCAGCAGGCCTTCGCGCTGAAGCTGGGGCTGGTTGGGCTGATCCTGGCGATAGCCGCGCTCAACCGGCTGCGCATCACGCCACAACTGGCGCGCCACGACCCGGCCGGGCGAGGGACGCTCAAGACATCGCTCAATGTCGAGCTGATCGTTGCGGTCGCGATCCTGTGCGCAAGTGCGCTCGTCACGGCGTTTCCACCTACGTCTGAATGAGCATCCGAATCGTGAGCCCGTGCAACTTGACCGATATCGCGAAACTCGCACCCGGCCTTAACGGCTTACCCCGACGGCGAGCTGGCTGCCGTGTTATTTTCGTTCGGAGGATTTTTTCTTATGCGTGACTTCCGGAAACACCCAGAACGCAAAAACACAGAAGGCACCCAAGAATAGAGCGAGATACTTGCTGATGTCCTGCCCCAGCCATGCGAGGAAAAAATATCCCGCGATTGCAACGCACAGCACGATGAACGAGAAAGCAATCTTGATTTTGACGGGCAATTCAGCCTCCACTCTCGCACGCAAATTCTAGAGCCACATCCCGATTCAACGCGACCTGATCAGGCTCTCAATCACTGATTTCACGCGCAAGTTCCCGAAAGCCTTCTCCGGTCTCCAGTGTGCGCGCCAGACAATGAACCCCTTCACGATCGGCATAAGTCCCGAGGCATATAAAAGCGCCAGTCCGCCCAGCGACAGCACCATGACCAGCACAAGGCCGAACTTGTTGTCCTTGAGCGCAGGCGGCAGATCCTGAACGACGAACGGGGCGAACAGGAACACCATCCCGCCCGCCTCGCATATCGGGCTGACGCCGCACACCGTCGCAATGTTCGGCGGGTTCAAGATCCAGGGCCGCACGGTCGAGGGGGCGATAAAAATCCTCGACGACGCCTTGGCGATCCAGGATGCCGGCTGCTTCATGCTGGAATTCGAAGCGGTGCCCGCGCCGATCGCCGCGCGGATCTCCAAGGAACTGGAAATCCCCACGATCGGTATTGGCGCCGGCGCCGGGACCGACGGCTAGATCCTGCTGTCGTACGACCTGCTCGGCGTATTCACCGACTTCAAGCCGAAATTCACCAAGCGGTATGCCAAT
>CAYFVF010000397.1:0-1529 GCA_964346335.1 uncultured Hyphomicrobiaceae bacterium | reverse complement strand
ACCGATCCGGGGCAGTTCCGCTCCGGCCGGCAGTTCGCAGCCTGGCTCGGTCTTACACCACAGCAGCACTCCACCGGTGGCAGAGAGCGGCTGGGCCGCATCTCGAAGCAGGGCGACCGGTACCTCCGGCGGCTGCTCGTGGTCGGAGCCACCGCCGTCATGCGCCATTCGAAGGACAAGACGACCCGGCTCGCAGACTGGATCCGGAAGCTCCTCGCAGCCAAACCCTTCAGGCTCGTCTCGGTCGCGCTCGCCAACAAGCTCGCGCGGATCGCATGGGTGGTGCTGACAAGAGGAGAGACCTACCGCCCGGAGGCTTCGCCCGCCTGAGCGGACGCGGCCGGGCACACGAGATGGCAAAGGCAGTCGATGATGCGTGACGATCGAGCCGACGGCGAGAAGACCCCGTCTGATTCAACGCGCCCTTCAAGCGCGACACAGTGATCAGGGACCTCGCCGGCGGATTTCCATCAGGGCCAGCGGGCCAACAGTCCCGCACAAACAGGCCGGACACATGAAAGCAACCGATCAGCGCACGAGACAAAAAGCCCTTGCCAAGGGGGCGTCCACACATGACTGACACCGCAACGGCTAAAGGTAGGTTTTTGCGGGTGTCCAGCTGGCGCTGATCACGCAAGAGACAGGCGATGTGACTGCCGCCAAGATCAGCACGCCCGAACTGCGACGCATCGCTCGAAACTTCGCGGGCCGCGACAAGCCCATATCCAGGCCGGGTGCTTCTGCGTCCCGATCAGCGCAGTCTGAATTCCGCAGCGCCAAGCGGAGCAGCCCGCCGTGATGTGACGCTGGGGAGCAAAAGCGATTGGCGAGATAAAGAAGCGAATTGGAGCGGGCGATGAGATTCGAACTCACGACCCCAACCTTGGCAAGGTTGTGCTCTACCCCTGAGCTACGCCCGCATCATGTGTGAGGTAGAGGTGCCCGCAGGCACCTCACAAGTCTCCCTTATGGCTGAAACGATCCGCGAATGCAAGAGGCGCCAGCCTGTTATTCCGCCTGGCCCGCCGCCTGTTGCGCACCGCTGCGCTCCGGTTCGGGCTCCACGAAATTCATGATGTCGCGCCGACTGAGAACCCCGATGACGCGTCCGTTATCGACGATGACCACGTGGGTGTGCCCCTCGCGGACCATGCGCTTGAGCACGGCGCTGGCCGGCTCGCCGGGCTGCGACATGGGCTGGTTTGTGAGCGGCTGCATGACCTGGCTGACGGGAATGTCGCCCCATTGGGCCGTTGGGACGTGGGCAAAATCGCCAAGGCTCAGCGTCCCGATGATGCGCTCGCCCTCGGACACGGGCAACACCCGCGGGCGCAGCCGGTAGAAATAGTCATGCGCAGCCCCGTGCAGCGACGCGTCTGCCGGCACGGTCGACGGGTTCGGATCGACAATCTGGCCAATATGTGCTTCGCCCGGTCCGGGCAGCTGCCCGGCCTGTTGGCGCGCCATGCCGGCAGCGCGGTAGATGAAGAAGCCGATCAGGATTTGCCAGAAGCCGCCGAAAACGCCCT
>CAYFVF010000396.1:0-1535 GCA_964346335.1 uncultured Hyphomicrobiaceae bacterium | reverse complement strand
CGCGCGCGGCGACGTCAACGCACATCCACTTGCCTTCGGGGTCGGTGCTGTCCGGGTGCGCCTCCGCGACCACCTCGACAATGCCGACGATGCGCTTTTCATTCACCGAGTGGTAGAAAAAGCCGAGATCGCCCTTTTTCATGGCCAGCATCTGGTTCTTGGCCTGGTGGTTGCGCACACCGTCCCATTCGCCCTCGGTCTCGCCAGCGGCGATCTGATCGTCCCACGACCATGTGCCGGGTTCGGATTTGAAAAGCCAGTATGCCATGTGCGCCGCCCCGTTTGCTCAAGCCAACCGGCCGCCGCCTGGGACGCGCGCTCAGGCGTCACCGAGCAGGGCCGCGCCGAGTATCGCGCCGGTGTTCTCGTCTTGCAAGATCACCGCGCAGCGATCGGCATCCGCCGTCATCACCGCGTCGTGCGACAGGGTGAGGGTCTGCGCCTCGCCAGTCCAGGTCCCAATCGGTTTCAGCGCGTGTGAAACATTATGGTAGGTGATTGTTTTCCCGCGGTTTTCGCCGCGCTCGATCGACACGGTCTCCGCCGATAACAAGGGCACGGCGAGGATGCTGGCCTTGCGCCCGGCGAACTCTTCCGATCCGCCGATCCGGATTTCGAAGTTGCCGCCGTGCATAGAGACCTCGACGGGAACGCTCGAGCTCTCGCGCTGCGCGATGCCGATCGCGGCTTCCACCGCCTCGGCGCGGCTGCCGACCACGTCCTCGGTGCCGTTCACCACGATCTGCGGCGTGTAAACGCTGGGCAGGCCCAGCTTGCGCGCATATTCGCGCTGGCGCTTGCTGTGCTCCGCCCGGCCAAGCGTGTCCGTCCATTCGAGGTGGTCCCAGTAATCGACGGGCAGTGAAATCGCGAGGACGCCATCCGTTTCGGCCAGTTCGCCTAACAGCTGGTCGGCGGGCGGGCACGAGGAGCAGGCCTGACTGGTGAACAACTCCACGACGACCGGCGCTTTGGCATCCTGAGCGCGCGCCTGGCCGCTGACGATGGCCAGCGCGCAGGCGGCAAGCAGGACAGCAGTGAACCAGGCGTAAGCACGGCGCGCAGCGGCATTCATCGGTGGTCATCCTTTCCAACGTCGTGCGGCACGGCCGCTATCCCGCTGGAATGATCGCCCAATTCCGCACGGGCGTCACGTCACGGCCGGTCACGACTGGGTGAAGGACGCCCGACTTGCACTCAGGCCGCGAGACGGCGCAGCACGTAGTGCAGGATGCCGCCGTTACGGTAATAAGCCATCTCGTCTTCGGTATCGATCCGGCAGACCAGCGGGACTTCCTTCTCGGTGCCATCGGCGAACTTGACTTCGGCAGTGAGTTTCGCGCCCGGCGAGAGCGAGTCGAGCCCCCGGATCGTCACCACCTCGTCGCCCTTGATGCCGGCCTCTTGCCAGCCGCCTTCTGCGAACACCGCCGGAAGGATGCCCATGCCGATCAGGTTGGAGCGGTGGATACGCTCGAACGATTCGGCGATCACCGCGCGCACGCCCAGAAGCCGGGTGCCCTTGGCCGCCCAGT
>CAYFVF010000395.1:0-1537 GCA_964346335.1 uncultured Hyphomicrobiaceae bacterium | reverse complement strand
GCCCATGACGCTATCGTGGAAATTTCCGGCGCGCTCAACGTGCTGGCGGTGAGCCTGAACAAGATCGCCAATGACATCCGCTTGCTCGGCTCCGGGCCGCGCTCCGGCCTCGGCGAGTTTAAACTGCCGGAGAACGAGCCGGGCTCTTCGATCATGCCGGGCAAGGTCAACCCCACCCAGTGCGAGGCGATGACGATGGTCTGCGCGCAGGTCATGGGCAATCACACGACCATCACCTTCGCGGGCAGCCAGGGCCATTTCGAGCTGAACGTGTTCAAGCCGGTAATGGCGTATAACGCGCTGCAATCCATCCGGCTGCTGGCCGATGCGTGCGTGAGCCTGACAGACAAGTGCATCGAGGGCATCGAGCCGGACCGTGAGCGCATCGCCGAACTGATGGAGCGCTCGCTCATGCTCGTGACCGCGCTGGCGCCGCATATCGGCTATGACAAGGCGACCGAGATCGCCAAGACAGCGCACAAGAACGGCACCACGCTGAAGGAGGAAGCTGTCCGGCTGGGCCATGTCACCGGGGCGCAGTTCGACGAGATCGTCCAGCCCGGCAACATGGTGGGGCCGTCGTCATGATCGCGATTCCCGCCAGCGCGCGGCCACGCAAGCACTCGCTGAAGATCGCGGGCCACCGCACCTCGATTTCGCTGGAGGACGCGTTCTGGGCCGCGCTGCGCGACATCGCGCGGGAGGAGCGCCGCCCACTCGGCGAGATCGTCGCGGAGATCGACGGCGCGCGAGGGGCGTCGGGGCTGTCGAGCGCGATCCGTGTTTTCGTGCTGTCGCGGTATCGCGAAAGGGCAACAACGCAACACGGGCAAAGATAACCACCAGATGAACAGCGCGTTCAGTGCGCAGTTGGCATGGCAGTGTTAACGTCGCCGTCGGTAGGAGTGGCGGGACCAACCGACAAAACAGGGGAGAGAGCCATGCCCGCAGTATTCAACGACCCTCTTCGACAACGGACGCTTCTGATCGTTCTGCTTGTCATCGGCTGCGTAACTGCCGTGACAACGGCAACAGCCGCGACCCGAACCTTTAACAATCCGACATACAAGGGGAATGCGCTTGACTGGTGCCTCAACTGAAGCAAGGGTTGCGGCAAACCGGCCGCGAACGCCTATTGCCGCAAGTGTGGCCACGAAAGGACAATCGGCTTCAAGAAGGCGTCCAATATCGGCAACCGCCAGCCGACGCGCCTGATCACCACGGGCGCCGGTTGCGACAGCGGCCATTGCGACGGGTTCCGCTATATTCGGTGCCGCTAAACTTTGGCGGCCTGCTGATTGTCTACAGCAAAACAGCTTCCGGGGCGCGAGTTCCGGGAGTTTTGCCATTTCGTGCGGTCACGGTTTTCATGTTCGCGGGGCGATCGCTCTGGCGGGTCAGCGGGGGCGGCGGACAATGAATTCCGCCGTCGCGGCGAGCATCGCCTCAAGCCTCAGGCCGCGGCGTCCGCCTTCCAGTTCAACCGCGGCACCTTGATCGCGCTGGCCTGCTGCGCCTCCCACAGATCGCACTGCAT
>CAYFVF010000394.1:0-1543 GCA_964346335.1 uncultured Hyphomicrobiaceae bacterium | reverse complement strand
CGGTCGCGGCGTTCGTGTGCTTCCTGCTCTATGTCTATCCGCTGATCCAGAGCCTGGGCGGGGCGGGCTGGCGGCGCGCCCGGCGCTATCCCATGCCGGCGGCGTTTTCGATGTCGAAAAAGCCGGGACGGCGCGAATTTATCCGCGGGATGCTGGACGAGATCGACGGCGAATTGCGCGCGCGCAATTATGAGCGCACCGGGTCCGGCCTCATCACTTCGCTGTGCGAAGCCGACGGTCTCATCGAGATCCCGGAGGCCACGACGGACATCGCGCCGGGCGACGCGGTGGCGTTCATCCCGTTCACCGAGTTCGGGATCAGCGCGTGACGCCGCGCTCTGGCATGTTCAAGCGCGCCCAGATCGCGGGACAATTTGCAGAATTCTGCATATATTGCGCCTGATGGCCGAACAACCCGACTATTTGACAACCAAGGAGCTTGCCGCGCTTTTGCGCATCAAGGAGCGCAAGGTTTATGACCTCGCGGCCAGCGGCGACGTGCCGTGTTCACGCGCGCTCGGCAAGCTGCTGTTTCCGCGCCGGGAAATCGAGGCGTGGCTACAGGGCGAGGGCACGGCGGCATCCCCGGCCTCGCGCGCGTCCCGGCCAAGTGTCGTGCTCGGCAGCCACGATCCGCTGCTGGAATGGGCGCTGCTGGAGTCGCGCGCGGACCTCGCCAGCTTTCTCGGCGGCAGCCACGACGGGCTGGACCGGTTCGCGCGCGGCGAAGGCGTGGCGGCGGGGCTGCACATTCACGAAACCGGCGGCTGGAACACCGAAACCGTCCGCGCGCGCTGTGCAGACGATGACTGTGTGCTGGTGGAATGGGCGTGGCGCCAGCGCGGGCTGATCCTGGCAGGCGCGCTGGCCGAGCAGGTGCGCGGGCTGGGCGATCTCAAGGGCCGCAAATTCGCGTCACGCGCCGCTGAGACAGGCAGCCAGACGCTGTTCGAGAGTCTCCGCGTCAGGGCCGGCCTTGCGCCCGACGACATCGCGACGATCGCACCGGTGCGCAGCGAAGCCGACGCCGTGGCGGCGGTTATCGACGCAAAGGCCGAGGCCGCCTTTGGCCTGGAATGTCTGGCGCGCCGCTTCCGGCTGGCATTTGTCCCGCTTGTTGACGAGCGCTTTGATCTGCTGGTGTCGCGGCGCGCCTGGTTCGAGCCGGCGTTTCAGGCGTTGCTGGGATTCTGCCGCCAGCCAGCATTCGCCGAAAAGGCCGCCGAGTTGGGTGGGTACAACGTTTCCGGCTTCGGCACCGTCCACTTCAACAGCGCCTGAACCCGCTTGGCGGTTCAGCCCTCGCCCTGATCCGCATTCGGCGTGAAAAGCTGCTGGCCATCGACCTTGAACGACGCGATTGCGCCCTGCCCCTCATCCGACAGGAGCCAGTCGATGAACACCTGCGCGGCCTCCGCGTTCACGCGACGGTGCTTTTCCGGGTTCACCATGATGATGCCGTACTGGTTGAACAGAGCCAGATCGCCCTCGACGAGGATTTCATGACCCGCCTTGTTGGCGAAGCTGATCCAGGTGGCGCGGT
>CAYFVF010000393.1:0-1546 GCA_964346335.1 uncultured Hyphomicrobiaceae bacterium | reverse complement strand
GCCAACTCGATTCCGGCCTGATTAACCGCATCGCCGCGGGCGAAGTGATCGAGCGCCCGGCGAGCGTGGTCAAGGAACTCGTCGAAAACGCCATCGACGCGGGCGCGCGCCAGATCGACGTTGTGAGCGCCTATGGCGGGTTGACGCTCCTTCGCGTGGCCGATGACGGAGCGGGCATGGATGCGGGCGATCTCGCGCTTTGCGTTGAGCGCCACGCCACCTCCAAGCTGCCGGACGGCGACCTGTCCCTTATTGATACGCTCGGCTTTCGCGGCGAAGCGCTGCCGTCCATCGGCGCGGTCGCGCATCTGTCGATCAGTAGTCGGCAGGCGGGCGCGGACACGGCGCACGAGATAGCGGTGCGCGCAGGCGGGAAAGGCGAAGTGCGTCCCGCCGCGCTGAACCGCGGCACGGTCGTGGAGGTGCGCGACCTGTTCCACGCCACGCCCGCGCGGCTCAAGTTCATGAAATCCGAGCGCGCGGAGAACACTGCCATTGCTGATGTGGTTAAACGGATTGCCCTCGCGCATCCCGGCATCGGCTTTACGCTTACGACCGGGGAGCGCGCTGGGCTGAAGCTGCCCGCCACCCCTGGCGAGGACGGTGTGCGCCAGCGGCTTGCGCGCATCATGGGCGAGGATTTCGCCGCCGACGCCACTGCGCTGGAAGCCGCGCGCGAGGGGCTGCGTCTCACCGGCTATGCCGCGCCCCCGACGCTCCACCGCGCTACGGGTCACAACCAGTTTCTATACGTCAACGGGCGGCCGGTGCGGGACAAGCTGCTGCTCGGCGCGGCGCGCGCGGCCTATGCCGATTTCCTGCCGCGCGGGCGCTTCCCGCAGCTTGTGCTGTTTCTGGAGGTCGCGCCGGAGCGTGTTGATGTGAATGTGCATCCGGCCAAGGCAGAGGTGCGCTTTCGCGATGCCGGGCTGGTACGCGCCTTCGTGCATGGCGCGCTGCGCCGTGCGCTGGAGGCGGAAACCGGGCAGAAGACTTCGCAAGCGATCGGCTTGGGCGCGCTCGCGCGGTTCAACCCTAAAGCACAGGCGAACGGCTTTGCCGCGCCGCGCCAGGCGGGCTACAGCGCCGCGCCGGAATGGCAAGCGCCGATCGCGGACGTTGATCAGCCGAGCGCCGAGGCCGCCGACGTGTCGCGCGAGGCGACAGCTCATCCGCTCGGCGCAGCACGCGCGCAGGTGTATTCGGCCTACATCATCGCGCAGACAGCCGACGCGCTCGTCATCGTCGATCAGCACGCCGCGCATGAGCGCCTCGTCTATGAAAAGCTGAAAGGCGCGCTGTCAAATGGCGGCGCGACCAGCCAGGGCCTTCTGATCCCCGAGATCGTCGAGATGGACGAGGGGGATATCGAGTTGATCATGGCGCAGGCCGAGGATTTCGCGCGGCTCGGCCTGGTGATCGAGCCGTTCGGCCCCGGCGCGCTGGCGGTCCACGGCGTGCCCGCGCTGTTCGGCGATGGTGACATCAAGGGTCTGGTGCGCGATCTGGCGGATGAGCTGCGCGGCCACGGCGCGGCCTTCAGCCT
>CAYFVF010000392.1:0-1549 GCA_964346335.1 uncultured Hyphomicrobiaceae bacterium | reverse complement strand
TTGACCAAGACGGAAAGCATCGACGTGATGGACGCGCTGGGCGCGAATATCCGCGTGGATTCGCGCGGGCGGGAGGTCATGCGCTTCCTGCCGCGCGAACATGCCGAAGTCAACGAGGAGTGGATCTCCGATAAGACGCGCTTCGTGTGGGACGGCCTGCGCCGCCAGCGCCTTGACCGGCCCTACGTGCGCAAGGATGGCACGCTGCGCGAGGTGAACTGGGGCGAGGCGTTCAACGCGATCGCCGCGCGGCTGCGCAATACCGCGTCGCGGCGCATTGGCGCGGTGATCGGGGATCTGGCCCCTGTCGAGGACGCTTATGCGCTGAAATCGCTGATGAACGGTCTCGGCTCGCCCTATGTCGAGTGCCGCCAGGATGGCGCCGCGCTCAATCCGGCGTTCGGCCGCGCGAGTTACATCTTCAACACCACGGTGGCTGGCATCGACGAGGCTGACGCGATCCTTTTGATCGGCACCAACCCGCGGCTGGAAAGCGCCGTGCTGAATGCGCGCATCCTGAAAGCGTATCGGTCCGGCCGCGCGAAGATTGGCGTGATCGGTGAGCAGGCCGATCTGAGCTATGACTACAGTTACCTCGGCGCTGGGCCCGAGACGCTGCGCGAGATTGCCGAGGGCCGGCACAGCTTCGCTGATCTCCTCAACAACGCCGAACGCCCGATGCTGATCGTCGGGCAGGGCGCGTTGGCCCGGCCCGATGGCGAGGGCGTGTTACGCCTTGCCGCGCAGGTCGCGCGCGATACCGGAATGCTGAAGCCGGACGAAGGCTGGAACGGGTTCAATGTGCTGCATACCGCTGCGAGCCGCGTCGGGTCGCTGGACATCGGTTGCGTGCCTGCAGAAGACGGCGTGGGCCTTGAGCAGATGCTCGCCAAGGTCGAGACGCAAGACATCGACGTGGTTTATCTGCTCGGCGCGGACGAGTTCGACATCAGCCGCACGGGCGATGCGTTCGTGATCTATCAGGGCAGCCACGGCGACAGCGGCGCACGGCTGGCCGACGTGATCCTGCCCGGCGCGGCCTACACCGAGAAGGACGGCACCTACGTCAACACGGAAGGCCGCGTTCAGGTCGCCCCGCGCGCTGTCTTCCCGCCGGGCGAGGCGCGCGAGGACTGGGCGATTATTCGCGCGTTGTCGGAGCATATCGGCCGCGCCCTGCCGTTCGATACGCTTGATGAATTGCGCGCGGCCATGTACCGGGACTATCCGGCACTGGCGCAGATCGACGATGTCGCGCCGGGCGATACGAGCGACATTGCCGCGCTGGCCGACGGCACGGCCGAGGTGACGGGCGCGCCGTTCGAATCGCCGGTAGAGAGCTATTTCCTGACCAATCCGATCGCGCGGGCCTCGCACGTGATGCAAGAGCTTGCCGCGCTGCACGAGGCCAACGCCCAGGGCGAAGGCGGAACTGGAGTGACCGGCACCGATGGCTGAATTCTGGACCAATTACGGCCTGCCGGCGGCGATCATGGTCGGACAGAGCGTTTTGCTTCTGTCCACCGTGCTGATGATCATCGCCTATCTG
>CAYFVF010000391.1:0-1564 GCA_964346335.1 uncultured Hyphomicrobiaceae bacterium | reverse complement strand
TGCGGCTGGCGAACCTCGCCGCGCTGAAGCATCCGCTCTCGGTCGACACCTATATCGAGCAGACGCTCACGGCTGCGAAGGGCATTCTGGTCCGTCTGATCGGCGGCGTGCCGTACTGGTCCTATGGCCTGCAGCAAGTCGAGGCGCTGGCGCGCGAAAAGGACATCGCGCTGGCGGTGCTTCCGGCGGACGGGCGGCCTGATCCGCGTCTCGATGAGGTCTCGACTGTGCCGGAGTCGACGCTGCGGCGGCTGAGCGAACTTTGCGACACGGGCGGCGAGGTCGCGGCGCAGGCGGCGCTGGCGCAGCTTGCGTTGGCGGCGGGGCTTTATGCCGGGCCGGTCACTGGCGCGAAGACCGTGCCGATGGTCGGCGCGTGGACGCCCGAGTACGGCGCATGCTGTCCGTTGGCGGCGTTTCCGGCGGGCTGGGATCGCCCGCGTATTCTCGTGACGTTTTACCGCGCCTATCTCACGGCGGCGGACCTCGCGCCGGTTAAGGCGCTGTTCGAGAGCTTCCGCGCGCGGGGCTTTCATGTCGCCGGGTTGTTCGCGCCCTCGTTAAAGGCGCCTGAGCCCGCCGGCTGGTTGGCGCGGCAGGTGGCGTTTGCACGGCCCGCCGCGGTCGTCAACGTCACCTCCTTCTCCGGCAAGGGCGATGACGGCGCCTCGCCGCTGGATGCCGCCGGTGTGCCGGTATTCCAGGTGGCGTTGGCGACCTCTGGCGAGGCGGCATGGGCGGAGTCCGAGCGCGGGTTGTCGCCGCCTGATCTCGCGATGCATGTCGTGCTGCCGGAGGTGGACGGGCGTATTTTCGCGGGTGTCGGCTCGTTCAAGGAGCCGGGCGTGCTCGACGAGGCGCTGCAATTCTCGCGCTACTGCCACAAGCCACAGGCCGAACGCGTTGACGCGATCGCGGATCGTGTCGCGCGCTGGGTCGCGCTGGCCCGGAAGCCCGCGGCGGAGAAGCGCCCGGCGCTGGTGCTCTCGACCTATCCGGGCAAGAACTGGAACATGGCTCACGCCGTGGGGCTGGATGCGGTGGCGTCTGCCGAGGCGATCCTGAGCGATCTCGGCGGAGCGGGCTACGCGGTCGCGGAGGGGCCGCCCCTCGAAGCGGCGCTCTCGCGGGAGACGATTTCCTGGCCGCTGGAGGCCTACCGCGCGGCGCTGGCGACGCTGCCGCCGAAACTGCGGGCCGATATGGCCACGGCCTGGGGCGCGCCGGAAGACGACCCTGCCTGCCGCGAGGGCGCATTTCACTTCGCCGCCACACGGCGCGGCGCGGCGCTGGTCGCGCTGCAGCCCGAGCGCGGTGTGCCCGAACAACGCTACGACGACTACCATGACATCTCCCGCGTGCCGCGCCACGCCTATGTCGCCTTTTATCTGTGGCTGCGCCACGCGCTCGGCTGCGATGCGCTCATCCATATCGGCGCGCATGGCACGCTCGAATGGCTGCCGGGCAAATCCGTCGCGCTGTCAGGCGACTGCTGGCCCGAAGCGCTGATCGGCGATCTGCCAGTGATCTACCCGTTCATCGTCAACGACCCCGGCGAGGCCGC
>CAYFVF010000390.1:0-1566 GCA_964346335.1 uncultured Hyphomicrobiaceae bacterium | reverse complement strand
AGATGCGGTGAAAGCGGACATGACACATGCGGCCCAGCGGCGACCTTACGAATTCGTCCTCTAACCTCATGATGTGGTCAAGTCGGTAGCGGAACAAGAACGGCTGAGCGCAACAAGTCTCCACCAACAAGCCTGTGAGCCTGCGGCTTGGTGCGTGCGCCGCCATTTCGCTCAGAGGCAAGCAGAAACCGCGGCCGGAGCATTACATGGACAAGGCTTGCTCCAGCCGGTCGAGTCCGAAGTCCAGTTCGTCCGCCGTGATTGTCAGCGGCGGCGACAATGTCAGGACGCTTCCAAGCGACACCTTGAAGCTGAGGCCGCGATCGAGCGCGCGGTAAAGCACCGATTCGGCCAGATCGTGCGCAGGTTCCTTGCTGCGCCTGTCCGTCACCAGCTCCAACCCGTGCAACAGGCCGCGCCCGCGGACCGAGCCGACTATGGCGTGGCGCGCCTGAAGCTTGGCCAGCCGTTCAGCCATATGGCGGCCCAGCCGCTGCGTGCGCTCGACCAGCCCCTCGCCCTCGATAACCTCTAGCGTCGCAAGTCCGGCCCGGCACATCACCGGGTTCTTCTCATGCGTATAATGGCCGAAGGCCCAGTCACCGCCCACGTCCAGGTCAGCCTGACACAGCACCGCAGCCAATGGCAGGATCCCCCCGCCCAGCGCCTTGCCCAGAACCATGATGTCCGGCACAACGCCGTCATGCTCGCAGGCGAACATGCGGCCGGTCTTGCCCAGTCCGGTAGGGATCTCGTCGAAAATCAGCAGCGCGCCGTGGCGGTCGCAGGCGTCGCGCACCCGCTGCCAATAGCCCGGCGGCGGGACATAGGGCACGGCACGCATCGGCTCCGCCACGACGGCGGCGACATCGCCTTCGCGTTCCAGCACGTATTCCAGGTAACTTGCGCACGCCAGTTGGCAGCGCTCGACCGGCGGCGTCCCGTCAGCGCTGGCGTGACCATAGGCGCAGCGATAGCAGGCAAACGGCGCGATATGCTCGCTGCCTGGCATCAGCGGTCCGATGGGGCCGGAGCGGAACATCTGTTCGCCACCAACCGACGCGGCGCCGAAGCCGGCCCCGTGGAAGGAATCCCAGAAAGAAACCGTCTTGAAGCGGCCTGTGGCTGCCCGGGCGACCTTGAGCGCCACCTCCACGGCCTCCGAGCCGCCGGGCATGAACAGCACTTTCTCCAACCCGGATGGCGCGATGTCTGCCAGCCGTTCGGCAAGCGTCACGGCCGGTTCGCACGTATAGCGGCGCGGCGCGAACGGCAGATCATCCATCTGGGCGCGGATCGCCGCCTTCACCGCCGGATGGCCGTAACCCAGGTGATGGACGTTGTTGCCATGGAAATCGAGATAGCGCCGCCCACCGGTATCCTCCAGCCAGGCCCCTTGCGCCCGGCGTACCGCCGAAAGGCAGGGCGTGGAAAGCGATTGGTGTAGGAAGACCCGCGCATCGCGCTCCAACAGCGCTTGCGTCTGTGGCTCCAGCGTGCGGGCCTGCCACTCGGCGCGCCGGCCGGCGCTGTTGACGTCGCCTTCGCCCTGAAGCGGCTTACGCG
>CAYFVF010000389.1:0-1583 GCA_964346335.1 uncultured Hyphomicrobiaceae bacterium | reverse complement strand
GATAGGTGAGGGCGACGGCCTGAGCGCCGTCTTGCGAGATGTTGCGCCGCGCGGTGAGGCCATAGCCAAGGGCGCCAAGGTCGGGCACATGCAGGCTCAGCCCAACGCCTTGGTCGCGCCAACGTAGTTCGCCACCGGGCGCAACAGCCGATGCCGACGCCTGTTCCGCAGTTCCATTCCCGTCAGCCATGCCGCGCAACACCGCCGACAGCGGCCCCGCCCCCGGTTCCGGGCCGCGAGCAGTGTTATGGCCCAGCACCCAGCCGGCCAGCCCCGCGGCCACGCACACGGCCACCATAGCCGCCGCGCGCAGGCTCGACACGCCTTCGGTGCGCGGGCGCGTCGTCAAGGTGTCCAGAAGATGTGGCGGGACGGGTTCTTCGGCGCGCGCGCCATACGCTGTATGCAGCGCACGCGTCTGCTCCCGGTACGCTTCCACGCGCGCGGCAGCATCGGGCACGTTGCGAAGATACATTTCCACCCGCGCTTTCCAGCCCGGATCGTGGTCGAGCAGGCCGTCAGCATAGGCCAAGAGATCCAGTTCGCTGACAGGTTCGCGCTTCGCCATCTCACTTCACCCTTCGCAGCATGGGCCGAGCCGCCGCGCCGTCAACCGCCGGGCTCTGCTCATCCGCGCCGTCATGTTCATGCTCGGGGCACAGCGTGCGCAACGCCTCCCGGCCGCGCGACAGACGCGAGCGCAATGTACCGATCGGAATATCGAGCACCTCGGCGGCCTCATCATAGCTCAGCCCTTCGACCGCCGTCAGCGCGATCGCCGCCCGCTGGTCATGCGGAAGCCGCTGCATCGCCAGCGTGATATCCCGGCAATGCGCCTGATCCTCCTGTGGAGCGCGGGCCGAGAGCTGCGGGACATCATCCAGGCCGATATTCCGTCGTTCCTTCGCGCTGGCGGCGCACTTGTTCAAAAACACGCGATACAAGATCTGGTACAGCCAGGAGCGGATCGCGCCGCGCCTGCGCCACTGATGCCGCTTGCGGATGGCCCGCTCCAGCGTGTCTTGCACGAGATCATCAGCCGCTTCCGGCTCGTTCACCAGCGTCAGCGCATAGCGCCTTAGCCGCGGTATCTCCCGCGCGATCAGCCAGTTCGTATCGTCCACGCATCCCTCCTGACCCCCGCTCCGCACCATGTGAGACAAGCCAGGCTGGGCGAAAGTTCCAAAAGTTTTTTTTGTCTTTCCGGGAACCTTGCGCGCAACCGCGCTGTCTTAGGGGGCAGCTGTCCGCATCCGCGGGCTCTCACGCGGCATTGACAGCGGGCACGACATTGAAAGCTCACAACGAACAGATGAAAGGACGAAATTATGACATTCAGCCGTTTGCCGATTGCGATGCTCGCCGCCGCTGGCCTGGCGTTTGGCGGGGCGCTGGCCGGTCCGGTCGCCACCCCGGCGGCGCAGGCGCAGGGCGCGGGGTCGTTGAGTGATGACAAGCTTCGCTCGTTCGCCACGGCCGCCGTGAAGCTGACCGAGATTCGCTCGGAGTATCAGTCGCAGATGGGCAGCGCCCAGAGCGATGAAGAGCGCGCCCAGCTGCAACAGCAGACCAATCAGCGCATG
>CAYFVF010000388.1:0-1595 GCA_964346335.1 uncultured Hyphomicrobiaceae bacterium | reverse complement strand
GCGCCGGTCTTCGCCAAGGACGCACCGGGAGCACATTGAACATGCTCGACACCGAACGGATGGACGTGGCCGAAAGCCAATCCGAGCGGAGCCTGCGCGTGGATGTCTGGCGCGGCGGCAAGGACGGCGCGTTCTCGACCTATTCCGTGCCGTGGCGCGAAAACCAGACCGTGCTGGATGTCGTGACCGAGATACAGCGCCATCACGAACCCGCGCTTGCCTATCGCTTCGCCTGCCGGGTCGGGGTGTGCGGCTCCTGCGCGATGACGGTCAACGGCGTGCCGCGCTGGACCTGCCGCACGCATGTGCGCCGGGTCGCGGGCGATGGGCACATCACCATTGAGCCGCTGCGCAACATGCCGGTCATCAAGGACCTCGCCTGCGATATGAGCGAGTTCTTCGACAAGTGGCAGGACGCGGGCGGGCGCTTCGAGGGCAAGGCGACGCGCAGGGATGCGCCTGCCACGGTCGATCCGGCCAGCAAGAAGCGGCGCAACGCCGATCGCGGCATCGAATGCATCAACTGCGGGATCTGCTATGCCGCCTGCGACGTGGTGTCCTGGAATGATGACTACCTCGGCCCCGCCGCGCTCAACCGCGCCTGGACGCTGGTGAACGACGAGCGCCACGCCGCGAAGCACGAGACGCTGCGCAAGGTCACCGAGGCGGGCGGCTGCGGCTCCTGCCACACGCAGGGAAGCTGCATGAAACACTGCCCCGTCGGCATCAGCCCGACGGAGAGCATCGCCGGACTGCGGCGCATGAGCCTGCTCGACTTCCTGGGGGTGCGCTAGGCATGGAGCGCAACCTGTACATCGCGCAACGCCTGTCCGCCATGCTGCTTGCGCCACTGGTGCTGGTGCATCTGCTGCTGATTCTCTACGCGGTTCGCCAGGGTCTCAGCGCTGACGCGATCCTTGGGCGCACGCAAGGCAGCCTCGGCTGGGCGGCGTTCTACGGCGCATTCGTGGTCGCGGCGGCGGTGCACGCGCCGATCGGCCTGCGCAACGTGCTCGCCGAGTGGACGCCGCTGCCCCGCCGCGCGATCGACTGGGCGATGGTGCTTTTCGGTTTGGTCCTGCTTGCGATGGGCGCGCGCGCCGTGGTCGCCGTGATCGGAGGGCCGCTATGAAAAGCTCGCCGCGCCGCCACCGCAGCTATTGGGCGTTCATCGGGCACCGCCTGTCCGGCATCGCGCTGGCGCTATTCCTGCCGATGCATTTCCTCGTGCTCGGCCTCGCGCTGGAGGGCGCGGCGGAGTTGGACCGCTTCCTCGTGCTCGCCGAGATGCCGCTGGTCAAGGCCGCCGAATGGGGCCTCGTCGTGTTTTTGAGCATTCACCTGTTCTTTGGCCTGCGCCTGTTGGCGCTGGAGCTGCTGCCATGGCGCGATGGCGCGCGCGAGGGCTGGATCACGGCGGGCCTCGGCGCGGCGGTCGTCGCGGGCGGCGCATTCCTTTTGGGAGCTTTTTGATGCATATCGAACGCCACCGCACGGATATCCTCATCATCGGCGCGGGGGGCGCAGGGCTGTTCGCGGCGCTGCACGCCAAGCAGGCGAACCCTGATCTCGACGTGACGATCGCGGTCAAGGGG
>CAYFVF010000387.1:0-1597 GCA_964346335.1 uncultured Hyphomicrobiaceae bacterium | reverse complement strand
TCGACCCCGACGCCGTGGACACCACGCTCGGCACGCTGCTGAAATACCAGGACGATATCGGCCGTATCGAAGGCAGCGAGGCCGCGCGCGTGCTGGACAAGATCAAGGCGGATGCGCGCACTGGCGGGGAGCAGGCGACATGACCTCCGGCAGCACGGCGGACATTCAGGCCAATATCGTCGCGGCGCAGGTCGATGGCGGGCGCATCGCCGACAATATCGCCATGTTCGCCCGCCTGCTGCGCGCCGCCGGTCTGCCCGCCGGGCCGGACAAGACGACGCTTGCGACGCAGGCCGTGCTGGCCGTTGGCATTGACGACCCCAAGCGCTTCTACTGGACGCTGCATTCGGTTTTTGTCGCCCGCCGTGCCGAGCACGACCTGTTCAACCAGGCCTTCGTCATGTTCTGGCGCGACCCCGGCTTCCTCGATCAGCTCATGTCGCTGATGCTGCCGACCGCGCGCTCGGGCCAGGCCCCCGACGACAAGGCGCTGTCGCGGCGCATGGCTGAGGCGCTGTTCGCCAGCCGGGGCAGCGAAGCGCCGCGCGCCGACGAGCAGATCGATGTCCAAGCGACCGGCTCCTGGAGTGGGCAATCGAGGTTTCAGGACAAGGACTTCGAGCAGATGAGCGCGGCGGAGCTGCGCGAAGCGCGCCGGCAGATCGCTGCGATGACGCTGCCCTTTGAGCGGCTGCGCAGCCGCCGCTTCGCGCCTGTTGCCGCGCGCGGCCGCCTCGACATGCGCCGGATGCTGCGCGACATGTCCGCACGCGGGCCGGATTATCTGCGCCCGGCCTTCCGCCGCCGCCGCTGGGTGCGCCCGCCGATCATCGTGCTGTGCGACATCTCCGGCTCGATGGACACCTATGCGCGCATTTTCCTGCATTTCATCTATGCGCTGACGAATGACCGCGACCGCGTCCACGCCTTTCTGTTCGGCACCGAGCTGACGCCGATTTCGCGCCTGCTCAAGGACCGCGACCCGGACGCCGCGCTCGCGCGCGTCTCCAGCCGCGTGCGCGACTGGTCGGGCGGCACGCGCATCGGCGACTGCCTGCGCGATTTCAACCAGCACTGGGCGCGGCGCATCTCGGCGCAGAACGCGACCGTGCTGCTTTTCACGGACGGGCTGGACCGCGCGGGCGGCGAGGGGCTGGATCGCGCGGCGCGCAAGCTGGCGGCGAACAGCCGGCGGCTGATCTGGCTCAACCCGCTCTTGCGCAGCGCGGATTATGCGCCTCTTGCCGAGGGCGCGAAGGCGCTGGCACCGCATGTCCACGAAGTTCGCGAGTGCCATGACCTGCGGAGCCTGGCTGGCCTGGCCGCGGCGCTTTCCGGGGAGACAGCGGCAGGAAGGAGGATGGTATGAGTACGGTGAAAGGATCGGTTCTGGAGACCGCGCGCAACTGGACCGAGGCGGGCCGCCGGGTCGCCATCGCCACGGTGGTCGACACCTGGGGCTCCGCGCCGCAGCCCACGGGGAGCCAGCTCGTGATCGACGCGGACGGGAATTTCGAGGGCTCGGTGTCCGGCGGCTGCGTAGAGGGCGACGTGATCGTCGCGGCGGAAGACGCCATCGCTTCCGGCAAGCCGCAGA
>CAYFVF010000386.1:0-1601 GCA_964346335.1 uncultured Hyphomicrobiaceae bacterium | reverse complement strand
TCAGAACGAAAACCGCTCCATTTGCGCTGGATTTGATCGGAAAAGCTGCTGCCGCTCCGTGGGACAGGCGGAGCCATCAGCACGGTCGGCTCTGCGTCCCGAGGGTTCCGCTCTCTCCTCGAACTGCTGCCGCGCCGCGCGGTCACTCGCGCCCGGCGCTCGGGTGTCAAAACGCATACCGCGGCAGAACCTGTTCCAGCGCGGTCGCGCAAACGCCAAGGTCATTGAGCGACGGCGCATCGCTCGCCACCACATTGTCATCTTTCATCAGCTCCAACTGGTCCCGCGTCAGGGGCGGCGCGGGCAAAACCGAAGCAATGCCTGCGATGATGTCCCACAACAAGAAGGGCAGCGGCAGATACAGTCGCCGCTTGCCGATGTGGCTGGCCACCCGTTGGGCCAGTTGCTTATAAGTGTAGATCCGTGGCCCACCCAGTTCGTAGGTTTTCCCCCGCGATGACGGCTCGTGAATACCGCGCGACGCGGCCTCTGCGACATCACCCACATAGACGGGTTGGAGCCTGGTACGTCCGCGGCCGAAGAGCGGGAAGACAGGCGCGCGGCTGATGATATCTGCCAGCGTGTTTATCAAGGTGTCTCGCGGCCCGAACAGGACGCTTGGGCGAAAGATCATGATCTTCGGAAATGCCTCCCGGGCCAGCGATTCGCCCTTCGCCCGCGCTTTCACGTAATTCGACCGGGAGGCGATATCTGCGCCGATGCCGGAAATATGCACCAGGTGTTCAACATTCATCGCCGCGCACTGATGCGCCACGTTCAACGCGCCGCGTTCGTGTACCGCTTCGAAGGTTTCGCTATCGCTCTCGGTATAAAGCCCGACGGCATTGATAGCGGCGTCACACCCGTCCAAGGCACGCGCCACGGACGCCCTGTCCCGGACATCGGCATGAACCGCGTTAATCTCTGCCAGGGTTTGGCGTGACATATCGCTCATCCGCGCATCTTGCGGATTGCGCACCGCCACGCGAACGGTAATGCCCTCGGCAGCAAGCCGAACCACGATCTCCCTTCCGAGGAAACCCGTTCCCCCGAATACTGTCACACAGTTTATTACCCCATGAGCCGAACCGTTTTGTTCCTTTGGGGGCCAATACTATCGAACATTGCCGGAAAGGCAGAAGCTCAGGTGGGGCAAGAGCCGCATGAACTCAATGACCGCTTCGAGGCGGGAGCGGCCGCTGTAACCGCGCTGAGCTCACCGCAGATTGTAACCCGAAGGATTTGGCACTGCCCGCCGCTTACGAGACTGTCGTCGCTCCGTGCCGACCGGAGCCCTCGAGACATAATCGGCACCCCCTTTTTCTGAAAGTGGGCTATTTTATGGAATTGAACCGTCCGCAGGTTGCGGAAGCGCCTTGGTCGCCTGAGACAGAGCCGGAAGGATGGATTTCGACGAAAAAGCCTTGTTCAGCAGTGCCAGCGAGCGCCGGGGGCGGTGACGGGCGGATCGTGACCGCAGACTCATTCGATCCAACAACACAACGGTAGTCGAGACCAATTGGGGGGACTGCGCGCCTGAGATCCAGACCGCGCTATTGGGTCATCGCATCTTTCATGGAAAAAGGGTGGCGGAGGGAGAG
>CAYFVF010000385.1:0-1601 GCA_964346335.1 uncultured Hyphomicrobiaceae bacterium | reverse complement strand
TGTGCATCGACAACGAGAGCGCGATACTGGAAGGCATGGAAGTGCTGCTGGAAAGCTGGGGCTGCGAGGTGATCACAGCGCTGGACGCCAATCAGGCCGCCGTCGCGCTACACGCCCGCGCCGTCACACCCCATATCATAGTTGCGGACTATCATCTCAACGAAGGCTCGGGCTGCGAGGCGATCGCCGCGCTCAGAAACGCGATGTCAAGCAACGTGGCGGGGGTGATCGTGACGGCGGACCGATCGCCCGAGGTTCAGGAGGAGGTGCGCGAAGCCGGCTACCGGCTGCTGCGCAAGCCCGTAAAGCCGGCCGCGCTGCGCTCCGCGATCGCGCAGGTGCGTGTCCCCGGTCTCGCCGCGGAATAAGCGCCGCGATGAGCGGGCGCGCTGGCGAAGGCCCGCCCGCGCGTGCTATATCGCCGGATCAATCGCGTTAACACCAACGGAGATCAAACGAGCCGATGGCGCAACAATACGTCTATGTCCTGAACGGCCTGACCAAGAGCTATCCCGGCTCAAAGCCGGTGCTCAACAACATCTCGCTGTCGTTCCTGCCCGGCGCGAAGATCGGCATTGTCGGCGTCAATGGCGCAGGCAAATCGACGCTGATGCGCATCATGGCCGGGCTCGACACCGAATTCACCGGGGAGGCATGGGCCGCTCAAGGCGCGCGCGTCGGCTACCTGCCGCAGGAGCCGCAGCTCGACGAGACCAAGGACGTGATGGGCAACGTCATGGAGGGCGTCGCGGACAAGAAGGCCAAGCTCGACCGCTTCAACGAGCTGGCGATGGACTATTCCGACGAAACCGCCGACGAAATGGCCGCGCTCCAGGACGAGATCGACCGGCTCGACCTGTGGGACCTCGACGCGCAGGTGGAACAGGCGATGGACGCGCTGCGCTGCCCGCCGGGCGAGGCCGAAGTCGCCGCGCTTTCGGGCGGCGAGCGCCGGCGCGTGGCGCTGTGCAAGCTGCTTTTGTCAAAGCCGGACATGATCATGCTCGACGAGCCGACCAACCATCTCGACGCGGAGACGGTCGCCTGGCTGGAGAAATTCCTGATCGACTATACCGGCACGGTCGTGCTCGTCACCCATGACCGTTACTTCCTCGATAACGTGACGGGGTGGATCCTCGAACTCGACCGCGGCAAGGGAATCCCCTACCAGGGCAACTATTCGTCGTGGCTGGAGCAGAAACAAAAGCGCATGGAGGTTGAAGGCCGCGAGGAAGAGTCGCGCAAGCGCACGCTGTCGCGCGAGCTGGAATGGATCCAGGCCAGCCCCAAGGCACGGCAGGCGAAATCCAAGGCGCGCATCAAGGCCTATGAGGACCTTGCCCAGAAGGCCGGCAACGACAAGGTCGGCCGCGCGCACATCACGATCCCGTCTGGCCCGCGGCTGGGCGGCAACGTGCTGGAGGCCGAGGATCTGCGCAAGGGCTTCGGCGAAGAGTTGCTGATCGACGATCTCAGCTTCAAGCTGCCGCCGGGCGGCATCGTCGGCGTGATCGGCCCGAACGGCGCGGGCAAGACGACGCTGTTCCGCATGATCACCGGGCAGGACGAGCCGGACGGCGGCGCGCTCAAGCTCGGCGACA
>CAYFVF010000384.1:0-1606 GCA_964346335.1 uncultured Hyphomicrobiaceae bacterium | reverse complement strand
CACCGCGCCCTTGCGCAACGAATCGTCGGCCGGCCCGCCATAAACCATCGTCGCGGACATGCACGCCGCGCCCGCGCTGGTGCCCGCGACAACCGCCCCGGCCTGGTGGCGCTGGCGAATGGCCTCCAGCGTGCGCGAAGCCCCGAGGATGTTCGTCAGCCGCAGTTGATCGCCACCGGACAGGAAGATGACGCCACACCCTCTGATGACATCGGCATGCGCGTTATCATCGGCCTCGGCCCGCTCGCGAATGCGGATATCGTGAACCTGCGTGGCCCCCAGCCGGGTAAACACCTCGCGGTAACCGGCGAAGACCTCCGAGGGAATGCTGCTGGCTGTCGTGATGACCCCGACGGTCTTGTTGTCTTGCGGAACCCGCTCCATGATACGGCTGAGAATGATCGCCTTCGAGGTTCGGTCCTCCGCCCCCCCGATGGCAATGAGAGGCCCGGGAATTCGTTTATGGTTCATTTCATTCATCTGTTGCTCCGGGCACTCCGGTCAGGTTTGCAAACGGTTCCTGTATATCATGGTGTCCCGGGAAGGTGCGCGCCATTATGAAAACGGCAAGGCTGACCTGTTTTTGCATCAAACGCTCGGGTCCGGGTGCCCCGCGGGCGCATCGGCGTGCCCAAAACCGCTTGCAAAAGACGGTGAAAGGCGAAACCGTCCTTGATGAAAGTTTCATTCGCCAACACTGATCGGCATCACAAATCATGAGCATTCCTTATGCCCTTGCCGTGCATGGCGGCGCGGGCACGAGCCCCCGCGAAAGCCTGGACGCAGAGCGCGAGCGCGGGTTTCACCTCGCCCTCCGCCAAATCCTCCAGCGCGGTGAAAGCGTGCTCGCTGGTGGCGGTTCGGCCCTCGACGCGGTAACAGAAGCCGTCTGCGCGCTTGAGGACGACCCCTTGTTCAACGCCGGGCGCGGCGCGGTTTTCAACGCGGCCGGACACCACGAGATGGACGCCGCCGTCATGGAAGGCGCAAACCGGCGCGCTGGCGCCGTCGCGGGCATCTTTGGTCCGCGCAACCCCGTTCGCCTCGCACGCGCGGTGATGACGCACACCGAGCACGTGCTGCTCGTCGGTGATGGCGCGCTGGAGCTTGCCCACCAGCAGGCGCTGCCCTTCGAAGCGCCCGAGTATTTCTTCACCCAGGCGCGGTGGGGGTCGTTGCAGAAGACCCTGTCGATGCGCGCGCGTGGCGAGACGAACGATGATCCCGCGCGCCGGCATGGCACAGTGGGCGCTGTTGCGCGCGACCGCAACGGCGATGTGGCCGCGGCAACCTCGACCGGGGGCATGACGGCCAAACACCCAGGACGCGTGGGCGACACGCCGCTCATCGGCGCGGGCACCTTCGCGAATAACGGGACCTGCGCCGTCTCCGCCACCGGCGATGGCGAGGTCTTCATGCGCTGGTGCGCGGCGCACGAGATCGACGCGCGCATGCGCCTCGCCGGGCAATCCCTTCACGACGCAGCCGCGGGCGTGGTTGCGGAACTGGCCCGCCATGGCGGGTCTGGCGGCGTGATCGCGGTCGATCATTCTGGCCACATCGCGATGCCGTTCAACTGCGAGGGCATGTATCGTGGCCATCTGGT
>CAYFVF010000383.1:0-1610 GCA_964346335.1 uncultured Hyphomicrobiaceae bacterium | reverse complement strand
AAGCTGCTGGATGTGCGCAACCTCTCGGTGTCGTTTCGCTCCGATGACGAAGACGTCGCCGCTGTGACAAGCGTCTCCTTCAGCATGAACCGGGGCGACACGCTGGCGCTGGTGGGCGAATCCGGCTCGGGCAAGACCGTCTCCGCGCTCTCCATCATGCGCCTGCTGCCTTACCCGGCCGCCTCCCACCCCTCCGGCCAGATTTTCTTCAAGGGCCGCAACTTGCTGACCCTGCCCAATCGCGAGATGCAGAAGCTGCGCGGCCGCGATATCGGCATGATCTTTCAGGAGCCGATGTCTTCGCTGAACCCGCTGCACAAGGTGGAAAAGCAGATCGGCGAGGTGCTGAAAGTCCACCAGGGCCTATCGGAGACAAATGCCCGGCTGCGCGTGTTGGAGCTGCTCGACAAGGTCGGCATTCCCGACCCGGAAACGCGGATGAAAGCCTATCCGCACCAGCTTTCCGGCGGTCAACGCCAGCGCGTGATGATCGCCATGTCACTCGCCAACGCGCCGGACCTGCTGATCGCCGACGAGCCGACCACCGCGCTCGACGTGACCATCCAGGCGCAAATCCTGGCGCTGCTGAACCGGCTAAAATCCGAGCTGGGCATGGCGCTGCTGCTGATCACGCATGATCTCAGCGTTGTGCGCAAGATGGCCGAACGGGTCTGCGTCATGAACCACGGCGAGATCGTCGAGGCCGCCGAGACCGAGCAAATCTTCACGGACCCGAAGCACTCTTATACCCAGCACCTGCTCGCCGCCGAGCCGAAAGGTAATGCCCCCGCCAGCAACGACAGCGCGCCGGTTATCATCCGCACCGATGATCTGAAGGTCTGGTTCCCGATCCGGCGCGGGCTTCTCAAGCGCGTGGTCGGACATGTGAAGGCGGTCGACGGGCTGTCGCTGCAAATCCGCGAGGGCCAGACGACCGGCGTGGTCGGCGAGTCCGGCTCCGGCAAGACGACGCTGGGGCTGGCGCTGCTGCGCCTCACCTCGAGCGACGGCCCGATCGTCTACATGGGCCAGAACATTGACGGGCTGACCTTCAAGAAAATGCGGCCGTACCGCCGCCAGATGCAGATCGTCTTCCAGGACCCGTACGGCTCGCTCAGCCCGCGGCTTTCGGTCAGCCAGATCGTCGAGGAAGGGCTGCTGATCCAGCACCCGGACATGCGCCCGGAAGAGCGGCGGGCGCGGGTGTCGAAGGCCCTGAGCGAAGTCGGCCTGGACCCGCGCACGCAGGACCGCTACCCGCACGAGTTCTCCGGCGGCCAGCGTCAGCGCATCGCCATCGCCCGCGCCATGGTGCTGGAGCCGAAATTCGTGATGCTCGACGAGCCGACCAGCGCGCTCGACGTCTCGGTGCAGGCCCAGATCGTCGATCTGCTGCGCGACCTGCAGGACCGCCACAACCTGGCCTACCTGTTCATCAGCCACGACCTGCGCGTGGTGCGCGCCCTGTCAAACTACGTGATCGTCATGAAGGACGGCAAGATGGTGGAGCAGGGCGAGGCGCGCGAGGTGTTCAACAATCCGAAGTCGGACTACACCAAGGCGCTGATGGCCGCCGCGTTCGAGCTGGAAACGGTCCACACCGGCGCGGT
>CAYFVF010000382.1:0-1622 GCA_964346335.1 uncultured Hyphomicrobiaceae bacterium | reverse complement strand
CAGCCGCGCACCACCGAATAAGAATAGTGGTAGTAGCCGCCGCCGTTGGCGCAGCTCCCCATCGAGATCACGTAGCGCGGCTCCGGCATCTGGTCGTAAACCTTGCGTATCGCGGGCGCCATCTTGTTGCACAGCGTCCCCGCCACGATCATCACATCGGATTGGCGCGGGCTGCCGCGCGGCGCGAAGCCGAAACGCTCAACATCGTAGCGCGGCATCGACGCCTGCATCATCTCGATCGCGCAGCAGGCTAGGCCAAACGTCATCCACATGAGCGAGCCGGTGCGCGCCCAGTTCACCAGGTCCTGCGACGAGGTGACGAGGAACCCCTTGTCCGCGAGGTTGCTGGACAACTCGGTGAAGCTGCGATCATCCGCGAGCCCAGCCGGCCCGGCCGTCGTGCCATCAGGCTGGCGCAACACCATCTCGTCCAGTGTCATCTCAGGTTTGATCAATCCCATTCCAGCGCTCCTTTGCGCCATTCGTACATGAACCCGATCGTCAGGATGCCGAGAAACAGCATCATCGCCCAGAAGCCGAACAGCCCGGCCTCCTCGAACGCGACGGCCCACGGAAACAGGAATGCGACTTCGAGGTCGAAAATGATGAACAGGATCGCGACGAGGTAGAACCGCACATCGAAGCGCATGCGCGCGCTCTCGAAGGCCGGGAAGCCGCATTCGTATGTGGACACCTTCTCCGGGTCCGGGTGATTCGGGGCCACGAGGAATGGCGCAATCAGCAGAGCGGCGCCGATGAACGCGGCCACGCCGAAAAATATCAGCAGCGGCAGGTAGTCTTGCAGGATATCGGGCATAACTCATCCTCGCCAGGCGCGCCGGTCATCGCAGACCACCCGCGCCGATCGCACACCGTGCATGCCATAGATTTAGAACTATGCGAAGGATACCGCAATGCAGCAGACTTAGACCACCCCTGATCCAGGGGCGGCCCGCGAAATTTTGTCTATGTCGGAAAACCGCGGCGCGGTAAGGGCGGTGGCGGGAGTGACGGGACTCGAACCCGCGGCCTCTGGCGTGACAGGCCAGCGCTCTAACCGACTGAGCTACACCCCCAGCTGGGCGCGCCGTCCTATGTATTAAACGGCTGCGGCATGACCTTTGATGTACGTGAGGCGGTTCGCGCCGTCAAGCCGCACATGCGCGTTCAGTGGCGCCGCCGGAGGATTGCGGACAAAAGCCATGCACAACAATTTTCTTGCTCGCATTTCGGGTCGTAAAGCGGCCCGCACCCTTAGCGAGAAGGCGCCGGCTGGTGGGCGGTGAGAGATTCGAACTCCCGACATCTTCGGTGTAAACGAAGCGCTCTACCAACTGAGCTAACCGCCCGGCCCCCAGATTCGTTGTGCCCATGAAAGGCCGCGGCAACGCATCACGCTCGTGCAGGATGCATTCGCCAGCAACACGCACTCTTGCAACCGAGTGCGGGACAATAGGCTGGTTGGCGCCGCCACGCAACGCTTGCGCGTGCGTGACATTTGGCTTTCGCGCGCGCGACATTGGCAATGAAAAGAGCCGGGCGCGGCGGCCCGGCTCTCCTTCGGCGAATTATGTGAGCACGCGAGGTTACTTCAGCGGTTCGATCGGCTCTGGAGCGCGGTT
>CAYFVF010000381.1:0-1623 GCA_964346335.1 uncultured Hyphomicrobiaceae bacterium | reverse complement strand
TCCGTCACGCCGAAGCGCACGGTGATCGTGTCGCCCTCGGTCAGGTAGCCGTTGACCACCTTGATCTCCAGGGTCTTGTCCCACGGCCGGGTGTTGCCTTTGGGGCTGAAGCGGTATTCCAGCACAGCGTTGTTGGAGGCTTCGACGGTCGTGTAGCCCGGCAAGGCCGGGTCGGTGAACTGCGGCGGGGTCATGTCGGCGGCAAAGCGGAACGAGATGCGCAGCGCGCCGGAATCGTCGATGCCAAACTTGCCGGCGGTGTACACCAGCGTGAACGACTGGTACGAGCCGGCCTCGAACGCGCCGTCGGGTGACAGGGTGGCCGCGCCAAGGTCCTCGGGCGGGACCGGCGCGGCAACGACCACGCAACCAGTGCCGTCTGTATTCGTGTTGTTCACGGTCGTCATCGGCGTCCTCCCCCTGGAATGTCACGAACCCGTGCAGCTTAGTTTCCCGCGCCCGTGCGTCAAAGGCATGGCTGATATGCGCAGACCGCCACGGACGCGAATGAGGCAGCCCAAGCGATTAAACCTCTGTTTAGCCATCCCGGTTCAACCTGAGCCACATCACGACAGCGATTCGCCAGCGGCGACGCGACGCGCGAACGGCAATTGCGCGGCGCTTTCGTCCGGCGCTCATCGAACGTTCTCCGGGGCAAGGGGCAAGACATGCAATCCGACGACTTCATCTGTCGCGACCGCGCGATGGCCAATCAACTCGCGCGAGCGCAAAAGGCCATGAGCCGTTTCGCCAATATTCTCATCACCGGAGCGCCGGGCACGGGCAAGACCGCGCTTGCGCGGCACATCCATGCGCAATCACGCCGGGGCAGCGCGTTCGTGCCGATGTATTGTGCGGGTGATGATACGTTCGCCGGAGACATGAGCCGCCATGCAGCCAACGGAAATACGGTGTTCCTGCACGACGCCGCCGAGTTGAGCGCGCAAGCACAGGCGGAGCTGGCATTGGCGCTGCGCGCGGATACCGGCCCGCAGATCATCGCGGCGACCAGCCGCGAGTTGGCCGAGGCGGTGAGCGCGGGCGCGTTCCGCGAAGACCTGTATTACCGGCTCGCCGTCGTTACGCTGAATGTGCCGTCGCTGGCGGAGCGCCCGGCGGATATTCCCGCTTTGGCCGCGTATTTCGCGGAACGCTTCGCGGCTGCGCACGAGCTGCCCGCGCGCGACTTGGGCCAGGATGCGCTCAACAAGCTGGCGAGCCACCACTGGCCGGGCAATGTGCGCGAACTGGAGAACGTGATGCAGCGCGCGGTGCTGTTCGCTGAGGGCGTGACGATCAGCGCGCGGGATATCAACCTCGCGGCGGCGCAAGCGAGCCGGGATCCGCTTTCGGCTGCGCTGGTGGGCCGCACAGTGGCGGACGTGGAGCGCGACCTGATCGTGCAGACGCTGCGCCATTGCGGCGGCAACCGCACCCAGGCGGCGGATATCCTCGGGATTTCGGTGCGCACGCTGCGCAACAAGATCCGCCAGTACCAGGATGAGGGTACGGACGTCCCGGCGTTTTCGCGAGCGGCGTGAGGCGGCCTCGCCGAGCTATTCGATCGCGCCGCGCGCGCGCAACTCGGCCTGGTGCATGTCGACGTCTTCGTCACCCTCGGCG
>CAYFVF010000380.1:0-1623 GCA_964346335.1 uncultured Hyphomicrobiaceae bacterium | reverse complement strand
GTTCAAGGCTGCGCGCGCCGAAGGGGAAGCGCACGCGGATATCGACCTCCTCGTCAGTGTCGTCCGGCTGATATTCCGCGACCTTCACGCCATTCGTGACCATCTGGACCGCGTAGCCGAGCAGGGAAATATCGGCTCCGTAGCGCGCGGCTTCGGCGCGGTCGACCTGCAAGCGCCACTCGACGCCGGGCAGCGGCCGTGAGTCGGTGACATCGACAAAGCCGCCGACCTCTTCCATCGCCGCGCGCACGCGTGCGACCGCCTCCGGCAACCGCTCGGGCGCGGGGGTGGTCAACTGGATCTGAACGGGCTTACCGCCTCCGGGACCAGATTCCTGCTCACGAACCTGGATCTTCACGCCGGCGATATCGGCGAGGTCCTGGCGCACGTCTCCCAGAACTTCCGCCGCCGCCGGGCGCGTCTGCCAGTCGGTCAGCTCAAGCTGAATAACCCCGATGACGTCTTCAGCCATGTTGCGCCGCGCCTGCCCATCGCCGATGGTGCGGGCATAAACGTTCTCGAAATAGGGGCGTCCCAGCAGCCGCTCCTCGACGCGGCGGATGATCCGGTCGCGCTCATGGATGGAAAGGTTCCCGCGCGCCTGGATCTGGACTTGCGCGAAGTCCGGCTCGACATCCGGGAAGAACTCGATGCCCTTGCCGAGCGCGCCGTAAACGGCATAAGCGCCGATGACCACGCCGATGACGGCGGTGATCGTCGTGCCGGGGCGGTTCGCGGACGCCCGCAGGATACCGATATACCATCCAGTAAACCCGCCGATCTCGCTCAGCTCACCACCTTCCGCGGCAGCTTTCACCTGTGCGTTGCCCGTGCGCCCGCCGCCGCCCAGGACCGTTCCGCTCACCGGGATGAACACCAGCGCCATTGCGAGCGAGGCCACCAGCGTGACGATCACGGTGATCGGCAGGTATTGCATGAATTCGCCGACCACGCCGGGCCAGAACAGCAGCGGGAAAAAGACCGCCAACGTGGTCGCGATACCCGCGGTGATCGGCCAGAACATGCGCTTGGCGGCGGCGGCAAAGGCGCTGGCCCGCGGCTCGCCTTCATCCATCTTGCGGTCGGCCAGTTCCACGACGACGATTGCGCCGTCCACCAGCATCCCGACCACCATGATCAGGCTGAACAGCACGACGATATTGAGCGTGAAGCCCATCGCGTCGATGACGAGGATGCCGGCGAGAAACGCGCCGGGAATGGCCAGCCCGACCAACAGCGCGGACCGCAGGCCCAAAGCGGCGATGACGACGATCATCACCAGCGCGATCGCGGTGATTACGTTGTTCTGCAGGTCGCCGAGCATGGTCCGCACCGTTTCCGACTTGTCCTGCAAGTACGCGACCTCCACGCCGGCGGGCCAGGCCTGGAGCATCTGCTGGATCACGGCGCGCGACTGGGCGATCGTCTCGATGATGTTCGCGCCGACGCGCTTCTTGATTTCAAGCGCCAGCGCGGGCTGGCCGCCGACGCGCGCGAAGCCCTGCGGATCCTTGTAGGTCCGGCGTACCACGCCGACATCGCCAACGGTGACAACGCGGTCGCCATCAACCTTGATCGGCATCTTGCGCACTTCATCGAAGGTCTCGACAACGCCCGGCACCT
>CAYFVF010000379.1:0-1629 GCA_964346335.1 uncultured Hyphomicrobiaceae bacterium | reverse complement strand
CCGTTGCCGTCTCAAGCCCGAGCACCTTGTCCAGGTAAATGGGCCGGTCGTAATCCTCCTCGGAGAAGCCGTAGCTCTTCGGGTCAAGCTCGGGGTGGTCCACGGGCGGGTTGAGCTTGAGCGGGTCGAGATCGGCGGCGAGGTGGCCGCGCACGCGGTGCGAGCGGATCAGCATCAGCGCGCGCACCGAATCGCGCACCGCGCGCATGACCTCCTGCTCGCTCAGCGTCACGCCGCCCTCCGCGGCCTTCTCGCGCACCTTGCCTTCGATCTCCTGCGCGGTGCCGCTCCAGTCTCCGGTCAGCGCGGCGAGCATCTCGTCATCGCCATTCGTGAGGACCCGCTCCGGTTTCCATGATGGGCCTTCGTGCTCGGCGAGCACGCGTTCGCGCGAATCCTTCAAGCCCGCGAAGAAGCGCCGCCACTCCGCGTCCACGGCCCCCGGGTTGTCTTGATAGCGCGCATAAAGATCCTCGACATAGGCCGCGTTGGTGCCGTGGAGGAAGGAACTGAGAGCAAAGGTGTCGTTGAGTTGCTGCTTTCGCATTGCCTGCTTCCGTTCAATTAACCCGCTTGCCGGAGGCGCGGGCCGAGCCGTTCGATTTGCCGGCGGGCACCCCGACTATAGCGCCTCGGCCTGACCATTGCCGGTCACGATCCGACGCGTCGCGGCGCACATTCTCGTGAGCGCCCCGCCGGACGCTTTTGCCAGCTCCTCACGCGCCGCGCAGAACCTCCAGCAGTGTCGCGCCCAGCGCCGCGGGGTTATCCGCCACCGCGATTCCGGCGGAGCGCATCGCCTCGATCTTGTCATCCGCGCCGCCGCTGCCGCCCGCGACGATGGCGCCCGCATGGCCCATGCGCCGTCCCGGCGGCGCCGTCAAGCCAGCGATGAAACCGACCGTGGGTTTCTTGACGGCTGAGGATTTCAGGAACGCGGCGGCTTCTTCCTCCGCAGCGCCGCCGATTTCGCCGATGACGATGATGGACTCGGTCTCGTCATCAGCGAGAAACATTTCCAGGACGTCGATAAATTCGGTGCCCTTCACCGGGTCGCCACCGATGCCCACGCAGGTTGACTGGCCCAGCCCCGTCTTGGTGGTTTGCGCTACCGCCTCGTAGGTCAGCGTGCCCGAACGCGAGACGATCCCCACCGAGCCGGGCTTGTGGATGTGGCCCGGCATGATCCCGATCTTGCACTGGTCCGGCGTGATTACCCCCGGGCAATTGGGGCCGACCAGGCGTGTTTTCGAGCCTTGCAGCGCGCGTTTGACGCGGACCATGTCGAGCACCGGGATGCCTTCGGTGATCGCGACCACCAGAGGGACCTCCGCGTCAATCGCCTCCAGGATCGCGTCTGCGGCGAAAGGCGGCGGCACGTAGATCGCGCTGGCGGTGGCGCCGGTCTTTTCCACGGCGTCGGCCACGGTGTTGAAGATCGGCACGCCAAGATGCTCCGCGCCGCCCTTGCCCGGCGTGACCCCGCCAACAATCTGGGTGCCATAGGCGAGCGCCTGCTCGGTGTGGAATGTCCCGTGGCTGCCCGTGATGCCCTGGGTAATCACCTTTGTATTGCTGTCGACAAGCACCGCCATGGTTCAACCTTTTCGTTTCGTCGTCGCGCTCGGC
>CAYFVF010000378.1:0-1631 GCA_964346335.1 uncultured Hyphomicrobiaceae bacterium | reverse complement strand
CGGCGCGCGTGGGCAGCATCAGCGACAACCGCATCGGCGGCTGGTACGGCTACCGGTCCTCGAAGGCCGCGCTCAACATGATCCTGCGCAACCTCGCGATCGAGTTGGGGCGCAAGCGCCAGGACGCGATCTGCGTGGGGCTGCATCCGGGCACGGTCGACACCGGCCTGTCCAAGCCGTTCCAAAGCCACACGCCGCCGGAAAAACTGTTCACGCCGGACTATTCAGCGTCGTGCCTGCTCTCGGTTCTCGACGGCCTCTCCCCGGCCGACAGCGGCGCGGTGTTCGCCTGGGACGGCCAACGCGTGCCCGAATAAGGGTTGTGGCCCTCCTGCGCTGGTTTAGATCATATATTATATGTAGTTTAGCAGCATTGTGGATTTATGCTGATGCGCGCCGGCGGGTTTGTGACGGGAGCGGGCGCGGCATCGGCTTTTGTGTTTCGGGAGCCCAGGTAACGTGAGTGCCTCGAGCCAAGGCATGTCGAGCGGTCAGGATGAGCCGGGGCCGCTGCGCCGCTCAGTGGCGCGGTTCACCGCGTCGTGGAAGAGCATCCTGCTCATAATCGGCCTGACCACACTTTCGTGGATCTCCACCTACACAGGGATGCTGGAGCTGATCACCGCGAATGCCGGCCAGATCAGCACCGTTATCACCATCGCGGTGGGCTTCGCCGTTGCGATCCTGCAGTTGATGATCCTCTTCATTCTGGACCAGTTCTTCTCGAAAGACTTTTACCAGGGCAAGCGGGTACTGGCGATTTTCCCGCTCTATCTCGCCGGATACCTGTTTCTCACGCTGATTTCGGTCGGCTTCGGCTTCGGTTTCTACTGGAAATACCTCGAAGCGCGCACGGCCTCCAGCGCCTCGGCCGAAGCCTCGATCACGCAGGTCCAATCCCGGCTGCAACGCGGCGCCAGCCAGCTTGAGCAACTCCAGGCGACCCTCGGCACGCTCGCGACGATCTCCGCCGAACGCGCGGAAACCGAGCGCGAGGAAGGCGGCACATGCAACGGCAGCCCGCCCGGCGCGGGACCGCGCATGCGCCTGCGCGAGGCTGACGCCGAACGGTTCTCGTTTGCCCAGCAATTCGTCGGCTCCCGCGCGGGACAGGTGCAAGACGACATCAATGCGCTGACCAGCAAGATGAGCCGCGTCACCGCCAACGATCCCGCGACCATCGACCCGCGCACGGGCACGCGCAACGCCTTCCTGCGTGAGGTGAACCGCGAGTTAAACCTCGTCGCCACGCGCTTCAACGCCCTGCGCAGCGATCCGCAATTGCTTTCTCTGCGCGACGAGTTCGCCCAGCGCGCCGACCAGACCGTGTTCCAGAGCAATGGCGGCACCTTCCGCTGCCCCGACCCGGCGTTGAGTTCCGCGCTGAAGGGCGTGGTGCGCGCCATCGACGAGCTGCCGCAGCTCGATCCGCCGCGCATCAACCCGGTCGAGGGCTCGGCCGCGGTGGTGGAAGCCTTCCGGCGGCTGACGACGAGCGTCTATGGCCTTCTGCAGCTTGACGTTGCGCCGACGCCGCAGGAGCTGCGCGACGCGCGCGAGCGGGCCATCGCGGAGGGGCGCAATCCCGCCACGGTCGACGCCGTCAGCGGGCTGGGAACGCGCGATTTCAT
>CAYFVF010000377.1:0-1632 GCA_964346335.1 uncultured Hyphomicrobiaceae bacterium | reverse complement strand
TTCCGGATTGCGCCGTCGATGACGAAATGCGCGACATGGATGCCGTGCGGCTGAAGCTCACGCGCAATGCTCTCGGCCAGTCCGCGCAACGCGAACTTGCCCATGGCGAACGGCGCGGATTGCGGGTAGCCCTTCACGCTCGCGGATGCGCCGGTGAACAGGATCGCGCCGTGACGCTGAGGCAGCATCCGTTTGGCCGCCGCCTGCGCGACCAGAAAACCGCCATATGCCGAAACGTTCAGCGCATTGGCCACGCCGGCATGGTCAAGCTCGATAAACGGTCCGCGCACCCGCGCGCTGGGGTTATAGACCACGACATCGGGAGCGCCGCCGAGCGCTTCGTCCATGTGCCGGAACAGCGCATCGACCTGATCGGGCTGCGTGACATCACACGGATGCGCTAGCGCCCCGGTCTGCTCGCACAGCGCCTTCAGCTTGTCGGTATTGCGCGCGGCCAGCCCGATCGTCATGCCCGCCGCAGCGAAGGTCCGCGCGACGGACGCGCTGAGGCCATCGCCGGCGCCGACGATCAAGGCGCGTTGATAGGTCTGGGTCATCACATCCTCCATGCGGGGCAGAGCATGATACCTGCCGGCGCATACTGCAAACCGGACCCTGCAAATTCGCATTTGACCGCAAGAACCGAATTGCCGAGCACATGCTGCACCTGATCCTTAGCATGCCACGATGATTTCGTAAGGGGCCGATCATGTCAGACGCGCCGGCGATCAACACTTCGATGACGGCGAGCGAATGGGCGATTCTCCTCACGCTGTCCGTGCTGTGGGGCGCGTCGTTCTTCTTTAACGGCGTCGCCGTGGCGGCATTGCCGGTGTTCACAGTCGTCGTGGTGCGCGTAGCGCTCGCTGCCGCGATCCTGCAAGTCGCGCTGCGGCTGACGGGCCAGCGCATCCGGCGCGATCCGCGGCTGTGGGGCACGTTTTTCGCGATGGCGCTCATCAATAATGTGCTGCCGTTCTCGCTCATCGTCTGGAGCCAGTCGCACATCGCATCGGGCCTCGCGGCCATCGTCAACGCCACCACGCCGCTGTTCACCGTGCTGGTCGCGCATGTGTTCACGCGGGACGAAAAGCTGAGCGCGGGGCGCATCACCGGCGTGGCCATCGGGCTGAGCGGTGTGGCGATCATGATCGGGCTGGATGCGCTGGAGACGCTTGGGGTCAACGTGGCCGCGCAGATCGCGAGCCTGTGCGCAGCCCTGTGCTACGCCTCTGGCGCGGTGTTCGGCCGGCGCTTTCGCGAGATGAACGTCACCCCGCTGGAGACCGCGACCGGGCAGGTGACAGCCTCAAGCGTGATGCTGATCCCGGTGATGCTCCTGGTTGATCAGCCTTGGACGCTTGCGACGCCTGGCCCCGGCGTGATCGCCGCGCTGATCGGCGTGGCGGCGCTGTCGACCGCGCTGGCCTACATCCTGTATTTCCGCCTGCTGGCGAGCGCGGGCGCGACCAACGTGCTGCTGGTGACGTTCCTCGTTCCGGTCGTGGCGATCCTGCTGGGCACCCTGTTCCTTGGCGAGGTGCTGGAGCCGCAGCATCTGCTCGGAATGGCGCTGATCGGCCTGGGCCTCGCGGCGATTGACGGGCGGCCCGCGCGGCGGCTGATGCGCAC
>CAYFVF010000376.1:0-1635 GCA_964346335.1 uncultured Hyphomicrobiaceae bacterium | reverse complement strand
CTGGCCAATAATCGTGCTATCCATGTCGGCGATGAGCAGGCGCTTGCGCCGGTTCTGCGCAGGCATCACAGCCCAGTCGATCCGCGCATCGCCGATCAGCGCGGCCACGCTCTGGCGCCAATCCTCAACCGATGCTGTCGAGCCCTCAGCCAGCGGGATCTCGGCGGCCTCATCTGGCGCAAGCCACACCGGATCGCCAGCCTCGGGCAGCGCCGCTTGAACGCGCGCGACCAGATCGACAAAGCTTCCTCCGGCTTCAGGGGCGATGAGGACGAGCACATATGGCATCGTGTATCCATATGACATGTGGGCAGAAGGGCGCGACGCCTTGCAAGAGAGCAGCATGACAGCGGATCAGGCTATCGTTATTGCAGGGCCGACAGCCAGCGGCAAGTCCGCCTTCGCGCTTGAGCTTGCGGCTCAGCGCGGCGGCATGATCATCAACGCCGACAGCATGCAGGTTTATCGCGAGTTGCGCATCCTGACGGCGCGGCCCGGCCCGGAAGAGGAAACATGTGCGCCGCATCAGCTCTACGGCTTCCGTCCGGGCGGCGAAGCCTACTCGGCCGGCCAATGGCTGGACGATGCCGCCGGGGCACTAGCCGAGGCGCGGGGCCGCGGCCTGGTGCCGATTTTCGTGGGCGGCACGGGCCTTTACTTGAAGGCGCTGCTGGAAGGGCTGTCGCCGGTACCCGACATCCCTGACGACATCCGCAGCTATTGGCGTGAGCGCGCGCGCATCGAGCCAGCGCCAGCGCTTCACGGCCTGCTCGCCGAGCGCGATCCCCCCGCCGCCGCCCAGCTTCGCGCCTCCGACACCCAGCGGATCGCGCGGGCGCTTGAGGTGGTGGAGGCCACGGGCCGGTCTATTACCTTTTGGCAGCAAGCGGAAGGAACGCCGCTGCTGGAGGCGCAGCGCGCTGAGAAATATGTCGTATCGCCGGATCGCGCCGAGGTCTACCGGGCATGTGAGGCGCGCGCGGAAGCGATGATCGAAGCCGGGGCCGTCGAGGAGGTCGCCGATCTGCTGCGTCTGGGTCTCGATCCCGCGCTGCCGGTAATGCGCGCGATCGGCGTGCGGCCTTTGGGCGCATACCTGCGCGGCGAAATTGATCTGGATATGGCGCGCGCGCGTTTGCTCACCGAGACGCGGCGCTATGCAAAGCGGCAATTGACGTGGCTGCGGCGAAATATGATTTCGTGGCGGTGGGTCAAACCGGAATAAAACATCTTTCTTGGCGATTAAATTCGTCGGTTTCGTGCGTGCCGCCTATTGACCGGGCAAACATAGCCCGATAGGTTGCGCAGCGATTGTGCAGTGCACTTATCAATGGTAGCTGCGCGTTCGATGACGGGTTAATTGACCGGACATGATAAAACACGCCGGTAAACTGGAGCGAGTGAAGATGGCGAGTGAAATGACAGGCGCGGAGATCGTCTTGCGCGCGCTGGCCGATCAGGATGTCGAGCAGCTTTTCGGCTATCCGGGCGGCGCGGTGCTTCCGATCTACGATGAAATGTTTAAGCAGAACGCGCTGCGTCATTACCTCGTACGCCACGAGCAGGGCGCGGTCCACGCCGCGGAAGGCTATGCGCGCTCATCAGGCAAGGTCGGCGTGGTTCTCGTGACGTCCG
>CAYFVF010000375.1:0-1636 GCA_964346335.1 uncultured Hyphomicrobiaceae bacterium | reverse complement strand
GATTTCTGGCGCTCCGCCGGGCTGCATCTGACCGCGCCGGACGCGCAGGGCCGGCTTGCGGTCACCCCGGATTATCTGCGCGCTTATTACCTGCGCCCGGAAATCCACCCGATCGAGGAATCTTGCGATGCCGAGCGTGCGCTGTTCGACGCGTTGATGGAAGAGCCGTTCCGGCCTGTCAGCGAGGGCGAGCTTGAGGCGCTGACCGATTCGGATGCGGCGGACAATTATCGCGCCGTTTTGCGCTTTCGCGCGCATCTCGCGCAGGCGGAAACGGTTGAAGGCGCCTATCTCTCGCTGTTTTCAGGCGCTCAGGTGAGCGTACCGCCGCTGTTTCTCGACCAGATGGCGCATCTGATCCTGCGCCACATCCTGCGCGATTGCGACGACCCCTTCCGACTGCGCGCGGCGGAAGTATTCTTTCGCGACCAGAACGTGAATATCGACGATGGCCGGGTGATGCTCGCCGATCAGGAAACGATCGAAATGCGCGCACAGGCGGGTGCTGGTCCAGGCCAGCTTGTCCTCGCGGAGCTGTCGCGCGGCCCGGTCGAGCTGGACGTGATGAGCGAGCAGAACAAGGCGCAATACTGGGAGCGCTCCGAGACATTTGATTTTGTGCTGGATTTCCGCTTCGGCCAGCCGGCGCTTGATGCCTTCGCGCGCGTCATCGAGGCGTGGGTGCGCCATTTCATTCAGGTCGATGTCCGGGTTCAGCCGCGCACGGCCATCCAGAACGAGGACTGGCGCTGGCATGTCGGGTTGGACGCGCAGGCGAACGGGCTGCTGAACGCGCTTTATCGCGGCGAAACGCTGGAGCCGGACGCGCTGGAACGCATCATCGCTCTGTTCGACATGACAATCCCGGATGACGCACTGGTTCGGGAACAGGCGCGCGGCCAGCCGATCCATCTTGCGCTGGCGATGACGCCGGACAAGCGGCTGAAGATGAAGCCCCAGAACCTGTTGTTCAACATGCCGCTGATCTCTGGCAACTGATCAGCTTGTGTCGCTGTCGTCCGAGGACATGATGTAATCATCGCTCGTGCGCACGCGCGGCACCTCGCCGGTCTTGAACGGATCGTCGCGGCTCTCCGCCATCGCCACGATGCGGCAATTATCGCACATCTTGAGCAGCTCGGTCTGCTTGGTATCGGAAAACATCCAGTGCTTGCCCTCCAGCTTGGCGATGATGTTGTCGATCGCCTTTTTCGATCCGAATTCCTTGCCGCAGCGCACACACGCATAAGGCTCGTCTTCGTTGATCACGATCGGGCTGACCGCCTCCTGGCGGAAATTGTAGCGCGGCTCCAGCGTGATCGCACTCTCCGGGCAGGTGCTCTTGCAGATGCCGCACTGCACGCAGTTCTGCTCGATGAAGCGCAGTTGCAGCGTGTCCTCACCGTCCAGCAGCGCACCTGTGGGGCACGCGCCGACGCAGGCCAGGCACAGCGTGCAGGCGTCCATATCGACATTCACACGGCCATAGGGCGCGGCATGGGGCAGGGCGATGAGTTCGGCTTCGCTGTCCGCGCCTTCGTGCAGCTTGCTGATCGCCATGCGGGCGATATCGCGCTTTGAGCCGATCGGCAGGAACGGTTGTGCTCTGACTGGCGCGGGCGCTGGCGTTTGGTGC
>CAYFVF010000374.1:0-1637 GCA_964346335.1 uncultured Hyphomicrobiaceae bacterium | reverse complement strand
ACCTGCTCTCGCTTTATCCGGAGGTGGCCGAGCGCATCCGCGCCGAGGGCGAGGCGGTCTATGGCGAGCGCGTGCCGACCTTCGACGACATGCAGGCGCTGACCTACACGCGCTCCGTGCTGCAGGAGACGATGCGGCTTTACCCGCCGATCTGGAGCCTGATCCGCCAGGCAACCGCAGAGGATGAACTGGCCGGCAACAAGGTCGCGCCAGGCGACAAGATCGTGCTGTGCCCGTACATCGTGCATCACGACTCGCGCATCTGGGACGAGCCGGAAAAATTCGACCCCAGCCGCTTCGAGCCGGAGACGGCGAGGGGGCGAGACAAGTACGCTTATCTGCCGTTCGGCGCGGGCAAGCGCGCCTGTGTCGGCGGGGCGCTGTCGCTGATCGAGAACACGCTGGCGCTTACCCAGCTCCTGCGCCGCTTCCGGCTGGAATATGTCGGGCCGGTGCCCGCGCAGATCGCCGCGACGGTGACGCTCACGCCAAAAGGCGGCAGGCTGCCGTTCCGCATCCTGCCGCTCTCCTGACGCCGCTGGGAGCCTTCATGTCTTACCAGCCGTGCTGGAACAGGACGCCCGAACGGCCGTTGCCGTGCTGATGGACATCGGCATTGGCGCCTTCGCCGAACTGGAACACGCCGAGCGTATTGCCATTGCCATACTGGCTTGTCCGGGCGTCGTGGTTGTCCCCATGCTGATAGACGCCGGTGTGGTTGCCACTTCCGTACTGGTTCACGCTGGCGGAGTTGTTGTTGCCGCCGAAGATGTCGGTGCGGCGCTGGATATGTGAGAAAGCCCGCAGGCCGCGTGACAGCTTCTTCTGGCCGCGTTCGCTCTTCGGCGAAACATAGAGGCTGAAGCTGCCGCCCGCCTCCGCAGGCTCCGGCGCAGCCATCGCACCGGCTCCAAGGCCCGCGGCGATCAGCGCTGCGTAAAATGTTGTGCGTTTCATTGTCGTCTCCCTTTCGTCGTGTGAGACAGCTGTCTTGTCAGACGCGGCCGCCCACGCGCTTCGCGCAGGTGAAGGTCTCGCCGTCGGCATGAACTTTCAGCTTGGCGGTGTAGCTCGCGCCGTTGCCACCGATCGTGACGACGCCCAGCTCCGCCGGCGTTTGCGCGACGGCTTCAAATCCGCCGGCCTGGTTGATCACCGAGTGGCCGCTGTAACCGTCCTGTTCGACACTCAGCTCATAGCGGCCCGCCACGGTGTCCTTGGCGTGCACGACACCCTTCAACTGGGTGCCGTAAGGGCTCGGCGTCACCTGGATCTCGCATTCCACGCGGTCGCTGGTGAACCAGCCGGCCTGCGCATCGGGATTGTGAGCAGATGACATGGCAATCACTCCTATGCCGAGGGCAGCGCATGTCAGGGCGCGCCGGAGATAGCCACTGGACTTCATCATTTTTGTCTCCATTCGAGGTTGCGAGGGGCTCGAAAGCCCCCCGACTTGGTGAATGCCGTTCCTTAGTCCTGAACGATCACACCGACATTGCCCGAACCGGACTGGTAAGAGGTCGCGTTGTTGCCGGAGCCGCCCTGGATGATGCCGACGGCGTTGCCGCGACCGTTCTGGGTCGTGGTGGCGGAGTTGCGCGAACCGAACTGGGCGATGCCGGTCACGTTGCCGCTGC
>CAYFVF010000373.1:0-1637 GCA_964346335.1 uncultured Hyphomicrobiaceae bacterium | reverse complement strand
GCAGCACGCAATTCAGGATGCGGTCGTCGTGGTCGGCGCGCAGTTTCACATCCCAATGCCCGCCCAGCGTGACGAGCTTGCCGTCGAGATGGCCGATGCGCGCATTGTTGTGGTCATACAGCGTGTAGTCCGGCCCGATGCTGACCCAGTCGCGGCGCAGCTTGTAGAGGAACGGTTCACCGTCCTTGAGGATGAAGAACGAGAACTTTTCCGGGAAGCCCGGCCATTTGCGCGCGGTCCGCTCGACATGGATGATCTGGTCGTGGCCGGAAACATTTACCGAAAACGCCGTGACCGGAAACCCGCCCGCGCCGAAGGATAGCTGCAGGCTGCGCCCGATCATCAGGTCCATGGTCGCGCGCCACGTCATGTTGTCGGTGAACAGCTTGATGACGAGGCGCTTTTCCATGCCCTCGCTCTTGTCCCACGCGCCCTCGCGGTAGCTGATCAGATGTGTGCGCTCCCCATCTTCCTTCACCTCGCCGAAGATGTCGCTGTCGTTGGTGAACTGGCGCGATTTCGCCCGGTGGCGCGAATGTTGATAGATGCCGATCTCAGTGGTGTTCAGGTCGGTCCACCAAAGATCGACTTCATAATGCACCCACTCGCCGGTGGAGGCTTTTTCCGACGGTCCGCTCGTCTCCGGTTGCTCCTTGGCCAAAGCCATCCTGCTCACCCTCGCTATCCCGTTGCCGAATCAACGCAAGGATACCACCGCGTTCCGCCGCCGCCTGCCGGGCGCAGCCTTTTCCACAATTGCAATCGGCCACATCACGCCTTCGTCATCGGCGCTGCGCCCGCGCGGTGAGAGCTTTCATGCTGCAACGCGAAACTGTAGAGTCCACGGCAGGATCGAGCCGCCATGCCGGGCGGCATTCATAAGCATTCAGGGAGAACAATCATGGCGCGTTATGTCGTGGTCGGAGCCAACCGGGGCATTGGCCTCGAAATGGTGAAGCAGCTTGCCGCGCGCGGTGATCAAGTGGTGGCGGGATGCAGAAGCGCGTCAGCGGAACTGCGCGAAACCGGCGCGGAGATCCGTGAAAACGTCGACGTCACCGACGACGCTTCGGTCGAGCGTTTCGCGACGGCGGTATCCACGGGCGGCCTCGTCGATGTGCTCGTGCATGTCTCCGGTATCCTCAAGGGCGACAATCTCGACACGCTGGATTGGGATACGCTGCGCGAGCAGTTCGAGGTGAACACGCTCGGGCCGCTGCGCGTGGCGCGCGCCTTCGCCCCGAAGATGAAAGAAGGCAGCAAGATCGGCATCCTGTCCAGCCGCGTCGGCTCGCTGGCGGACAACACCTCGGGCAACAATTACGGCTACCGCATCTCGAAAACGGCCGTGAACATGGCCGGCGTGAACCTCGCGCATGACCTCAGCTCCCGCGGGATCGCGGTGCTGATCCTGCATCCGGGCTTCGTGAAAACCGAGATGACCGGCGGACGCGGGCATATCGGCCCGGACGAGTCGGCGCGCGGGCTGATCCAGCGGCTCGATGAGCTGGGCCTGAACGAGACCGGCACCTTCTGGCACGCGGACGGCAGCCAGCTTCCGTGGTAGCCGCGGATTCGGACATCAAACGAGGAGACACGCAGATGTTGAACGGAAAGAACGCCGTTGTCACCGGCTC
>CAYFVF010000372.1:0-1638 GCA_964346335.1 uncultured Hyphomicrobiaceae bacterium | reverse complement strand
TGGCGCGCGCGCAAGATGAGCCGTTTTCGCTTTACGGGCTGATCGCGGAAAGCATTGAAACCCCGCCGGAACGCTCCTGGGTGGCGTTCACGCTGCGCGAAGAGGCGCGGTTTTCCGATGGCGAGCCGGTCACGGTTGACGACGTGATTTTCTCCCATGCGCTGCTGCGTGACCGCGGGCGGCCCAACCACCAGTTTTATTACGGCAAGGTCGCGCAAGTCGAACAGACCGCGCCGCGGACTGTGAAGTTCACCTTCGAGACCGCGGGCGACCGCGAGATGCCGTTGATCATGGGCCTCATGCCGATCCTCCCGGAGCACGCGATCGACCCGGAGACTTTCGAGCAAACGACTCTGGAGCCGCCAGTGGGCAGCGGGCCTTATGTGATCAGCGAGGTGGACCCCGGCACGCGGATCACGTTCACGCGCAATCCGGACTACTGGGGGCGCGATCTGCCAGTGAACGCCGGCCGGTACAACTTCAACACCATCCGGTATGACTTTTACCGCGACGCCAACGCGATGTTCGAGGCATTCAAGAAGGGCCAGTCGCTGTTCACCACCGAGAGCGATCCGGGCCAGTGGGCGCGTGAATACAACTTCCCAGCGGTGAGCGAGGGCAAGGTGCTGCGCAAGGAATTCGAGCTGGAACTGCCTGCGGGCATGAACGGTCTGGTGTTCAACACGCGGCGCGAATTGTTCGCTGACGAGCGTGTGCGCCGCGCGCTGATCCAGCTGTTCGACTTCGAGTGGATGAACGCCAAGCTGTTTCACGGCCTTTACAAGCGCACGCAGAGCTATTTCGCGCGCTCCGAGTTGTCCGCGCATGGCAGGGCTGCGGATGCCCGCGAGCGCGAGCTTCTGACGCCGTTTCCCGAGGCCGTCGATCCCGCGATCATGGAGGGCACCCATAAACTCCCGCGCACCGACGGGTCCGGGCGCAATCGCAGACAAGTGCGTGCGGCGCTGAAACTGCTCGGCGAGGCGGGCTATGAAATGCGCGACGGAACACTCGTTGACGCGCGCACGCGCGAGCCGATCCGCTTCGAGATCCTCGCCGCCACCCGCGAACAGGAGCGCCTGCTGCTCACCTATGCCCGTTCTCTGGAGCGCGCCGGCATCTCCGCCACGGTCCGCTTTGTCGACTCGGCGCAGTATCAGAGGCGCAAGCAGGTCTATGACTTCGACATGATCCAGAACCGCTGGCCGTCTTCCCTTTCTCCCGGCAACGAGCAGACGTTCCGCTGGGCCTCGAAGGCGGCCGAGCGCGAGGGCACGTTCAACTATGCCGGCGTGCAGAACGAGGCGGTGGACGCTATGATCGACGCCATGCTGGCCGCGAAATCGCGCGGGGATTTCGTCTCGGCGGTGCGCGCGCTCGACCGGGTGCTGATGTCCGGGCATTACGTGATCCCGCTGTTCCATCTGCCGAAGCTGTGGGTGGCGCATTGGCGGGCGTTGCAACACCCTGAGACGGCTCCGTTTGCGGGCGTCGACATCGACACATGGTGGATGGCGCGGGACACCGCCGCGGCGCAATGAGTTTGGATCCGGCCGCGCCCGTCCCTGAACGCTTCAACATGGCGCAGTACTGCCTTGCCGCCGCGAGCGAGACGCCGCACAAGCCCGCGCTGATCGT
>CAYFVF010000371.1:0-1640 GCA_964346335.1 uncultured Hyphomicrobiaceae bacterium | reverse complement strand
GACGAGGAGGTCGATATCCGCGTGCGCTTCCCCTTCGGCGCGCGCAGCCTTGAACAGCTGGATCAGTTGACCGTCCCGACGCAGAGCGGGCAGGTGCCGATCGGCAACTTCGTGGAGTTCGAGCCGGCGCCCAAGACCGGGACGATCGAGCGCGTCGATGCCGAACGGGTGATGACCGTCGAAGCCGACGTGGCCGAAGGGCTGCTCGCCGATACCCAGGTGCAGAAGCTGCAGGCCGCGCTGGACGAGGCTTCTTTCCCGCGCGGCACGGAGGTGACCTTCAAGGGCGAGAACGAGGACATCGCGGAAACGATGGACTTTCTCACCAAGGCGTTCATCGGGGCGATCGGCCTGATGCTGATCCTGCTCGTCACCCAGTTCAACAGCATTTTCCAGGCGCTGCTGGTGATGAGCGCGATCGTGCTGTCCACCGCCGGGGTGCTGCTCGGCCTGCTGATCCGGGGCGAGCCGTTCGGCATCGTCATGGCGGGGATCGGCGTCATCGCGCTGGCGGGCATCGTCGTGAACAACAATATTGTGCTGATCGACACCTATAACGACCTGCGCCGCAGGGCCGGTCTCGATCCGATGGAAGCCGCGCTCAGAACAGGCGCGCAGCGTCTGCGCCCGGTGGTGTTGACCGTGGTGACGACGGTGCTCGGATTGATGCCGATGGTGATGGCGATGAACATCGACCTCGTCGGCCGCGAGATCGCCTTCGGCGCACCATCGACGCAGTGGTGGACGCAGCTTTCCGCGGCCATCGCGGGCGGGCTGGTTTTCGCGACCGTGCTGACGCTGATCCTGACGCCAAGCCTGCTCGTGGCGGGCGAGCGCATGAGCCAGCGGCTGCGCCGCATGCGGGGCCGGTCAACGGCGGACGAGGCCGCCGCCTGATCGCCACGGAGTCTCGCTGGCGCACAAGCGTGCAATCCGAAATGTCGGGCGCTGGGTCAGAACGCTGACAGTGGTCCATGCGACGCGCCTGTCATCGCGACAAAGGCTCGGGCCACCTCTGGCTCCCGCTCGCATGTCTCGCCGAAAGCCCCTCAAATACCCGGCTGCCTCCGCGCGGGAATAAGAATCGAAACGTCTTGGAGGAGGTCCGACTCTTCACCTTGCAGCCCATAGCGCTTTCTGAGGAAGGTCAAAACGCGTAGAATCTTGGATGATTGGACGATCGAGCGCGGTGCGTTTGCAACCCGATGCTTAATCTCAAGCCGATAGCGGCAACTGGTAGCAGAGCATTGCCAAATCCAAAGGGCGTTCACGGCCCTAGTTCGTAATTGGCCCTGGGGAAACGGCCTCTATTGTCTCAGCAGTTCCTCTCGAGAAAGGAGCGCGAATGAAGAAAGCTGGCCTCGATGCGGCCGATATTCGTATCCTCGCCGCGATCCAGAAGCACGGTCAACTGAGCAAGACCAAGCTGGCCGAGATCGTCAATCTGTCGCCCACACCATGCTGGGCCCGCCTGGACAGGTTGAAGGCGGCTGGGTTCGTGCGCGGATACCACGCTGACATCGCGCTGGAGCGGATCGTTGACTTCACGCAGGTCGTTGTGACGGTCGCGCTGCGGCAGCACCGCAAATCGGACTTCGAAAAATTCGAGGCCTATATCCGCGAACGCGACGAAATCACCG
>CAYFVF010000370.1:0-1641 GCA_964346335.1 uncultured Hyphomicrobiaceae bacterium | reverse complement strand
TTTGTCAGCGAACAGCTCACGGCAAAAGGCATGATCGCCGATATCGCCTGGCACCGCCCGGACACCGCGCGCGGCGAGCACCCGCACAACCACCACGCCCATGTGCTGACCACATTGCGCCGCTGCACCGCCGACGGCCTTGCGCCGGTGAAAACCCGCGCCTGGAACAGCCAGGCCCAGCTGCGCGAATGGCGCGCGGCTTATGCCGTGCATTGCAACCGGGCGCTTGAGCGCGCCGGTCACGCCGCGCGTGTCGATCACCGCCCGCTCACCGCCCAGAAAACCGACGCCCTGGAAAACGGCGATCTGCGCGCGGCTTTGCGCCTCAACCGTGTCCCTGAGCCTTACATCCCGCGGGCGGCGCTGCGCGCTGGTCATGTCTTAACGCCGCGCCAAAACACGAACAGCTATCAGGCGAAGCTCGATATCATCGCGCGCAACGCCACGGCCACGCGCCAGGCCGGCGAGAGCCTGCGCGAATTGTTCATGCGGCTCGACGGCTCGCAGCCGCCTGAGCACGGTTCAGGGCACAACCTCTTGGAAGACATGCTGTTTCCGCTTTTTGAGGAAAAAGATGATGACACGATCCCGCGCGAATGGCTGTTGAAGAAAGTGCTGGCAGAACAACCGCTGCTCGCGCTGGTAACCTGGTTGATGAGCGATGCCCAGCTGCTGGAAGAATTGCGCCGCCAGCGCATCGCCGCGCTTGAAAAACGCTATGGCCGCGCGCAGGCCGGCCAGCGCCAGAACGCATCACATCGGGGCCGTCATCGCCAGCGGGCGCGGGACTGAGCGCTTGCGCGCGCCAGTCATCCCACAGGCCTGCGAACCGGCGCTCGAACCGGTAATCAAGCCGCTCAGCCTTGATCGGCGCATCGATCTGCCCCGGCATCATGATGAGCGCTTCATCGCGCTTAAGCCGGGTGATTTCGGAAGCATCGAGCAGCCAGCGCCCGGTTTCTGAGCGCCCGTCATTGTCGCGGTGGCGGAACACCGCTTCGCTGTCCTGCGAGTACCCGGCCGAGCGGGTCTCCACCGTGGCCTGGCCGAGGCGCTGCGACAGCATCTTCGCGGTGGCCATGTCATTGACGCCGAAAGCGACATGACACCGGGCATTGGCGATCAGCGAGCGGGATTTGGGATAAAGCGCTTCCAGCTGGCCCAGATCCTGAAACACCAGCATGGTGCGCGCATAAGCGCGCAAGTACCCCATGCCGGCTTCAAGCGGGGCGAGATAACCAAGCGCCGCCGCCTCATCGAGCATGAACAGCGGCTTGACGCCCGCGCCGATACTTTTGCGCCCGGCGCGGTAGACCGCATAAAGCGCGCAGCCCACCATCACCCTCAAGAAACCGCGATAAAATTCCAGTTTTTCTTCCGGAATGATCACGAACAGGCTTTGCGGCGCGTCGTAAAACCGGGAAAGCGGCACTGTGGTGGCACTGCACACCGTCGCGGCGGGCCGGCCCGGCGACCACAGCCCGGTGTTCTTCTGGATGTTGGACAAGATGTTGCGGCTTTCTTCTGAGCCCGCCGCCAACTGGATTTGAAAGGCGATTTCCTGGATACGCGGCACGCCGGAACCAGCCATGCGCGCCAGCACATCATCGAGCGCCGCCGGGCCGCTGGAGGCCAGCCGGT
>CAYFVF010000369.1:0-1647 GCA_964346335.1 uncultured Hyphomicrobiaceae bacterium | reverse complement strand
ACCGAAAGCACCTGGCCGATTTCCGCGACCTCGGCTTCCTGACCGAAGTTTTTGATCTGTTCCTTGAGAATCGAGGAAATTTCCGAGGCTCGGATTTCCATCAGCCTACCTCTTTCATGGCGTGTCTGAGACGGTTGAGTTTCGTGCGCAGCGAATTGTCGATCATCCGGCTGCCGATCGTTACGACCAGCCCGCCGAGGATGGACGCGTCCACGCTGATATTCATGCTGACGTCTTGCCCGGCGAAGTCGCGCAGCGCCTGCCTGAGGGTGTCCTTTTGCTCATCGCTAAGCGGGACGGCACTAACCACTTCGGCCTCCACCTCGCCGCGATGGCGCGCGGCAAGTGTCTGGAAAGCGCGGATGATACCAGAAAGGCTGGAAAGGCGGCGTTTTTCGACGAGCAGTTCGAGAAAGTTCTTGGTGATACCCGAGGTGCCAGCGGTATCGGCGATCACGCGCATCGCCTTGGCCTGCTGATCCATGGAAAACGCGGGGCTGTGAACCAGCCGCCGCAGATCGTCGCTATTATCAAGCATCTCCTGGAGATCAGCCAGTTGCGCTTCGACTTCCTCCAGCTTGTCCTCGTCAAGCGCAAGTTCGAACAGCGCGGTTGCATAGCGTCCCGCCACGCCCGTCACGCTCATGCCGCCACTGTTCATCGAACTGCCTTCCACGCCCGCCGCTCCCAATTGTGCTGGAAGAGGACATACATCCACGCGCCTGTTTGCAGAACCCGCCAAAGTGACCGAGCTGGGTCGGGCGACGCTGCGCGCCGGATGCATCCTTGATGAAATCGCTGGTGATCTATCACATGCTTTGCTGCTGTTGCAATACGCTGCGCACACCAAGGCGCTACCGGCGCACGTGAAAGTAAAAATCACAATTTCACGGGCGCGGCGGAAAGCTCACAAAAAGTTGTACGGGTCGACGTCGATCACCTCCCGCACGCTGCCTTTCGCCGGTGGCGCGCGATGCATCCATGCACGCAGATAGCCCTGCAGATCAACATTGCGCGGGGCCTTGACGAGCAGACGGAAGCGATAGCGCCCGCGAATAAGCGCGAGCGGCGCCTCTGCCGGCCCCATGACCTCGATACGCTTGGCGGGCGGCGCGGCGCGGGCGAGCCCCTGCGCATAGCGTTCGGCCTCCGGTTTCGCGCCCGCCGACACAACGATCGCCGCCAGCCGTCCGAACGGCGGCAACCCCGCCTCCTCGCGTGCGGCAATTTCACGCGCCAGAAACGTGTCGCGGTCCCCGGAAATCAGCGCGCGCATCACCGGATGCTCCGGCGCATGGGTCTGGATCAGGCCGATGCCGCCGCTGTCCTCGCGCCCGGCGCGGCCGATCACCTGCTGCATGAGCTGAAATGTGCGCTCCGCAGCGCGCGGGTCGCCGCCTTGGGCAAGGCTCAAGTCGCCATCGACGACGCCGACCAGCGCAAGCCCCGGAAAATGGTGCCCTTTTGCCACCAGCTGCGTCCCGACGATGATGCGCGCCTCGCCCGAGGCTATGCGGGCAATGGTCTCGCGGATTTCGCTGAGGTTGGTCGTAAAGTCGCTCGACAGGATCGCCGCGGGCACCTCGGGGAAGCGCTCGGCCACCTCCTCCGCCACGCGCTCGACGCCCGGCCCGCACGGCACCAGCG
>CAYFVF010000368.1:0-1649 GCA_964346335.1 uncultured Hyphomicrobiaceae bacterium | reverse complement strand
CACATGGTGCGCTCGCCGTCCGGCGTGACCAGCACGAGGCAGCGCGCGGTCGGCGCCTGGCTTTGGCTCTGGGGCGTTTCGTATTTGACGCCGATGGAGCGGATATCGTGCGCGAACACCGTGCCGAACTGGTCGCCCGCGACCTTGCCGACGAAACCCGTGCGCGCGCCGAGCGAGGCCAGCCCGGCGCAGGTATTGGCCGCCGAGCCGCCGGACATCTCCGTGGCCGGGCCCATCTTGCTGTAGAGCCGGTCGGCTTCCTCGGCGTCGATCAGGCGCATGCCGCCCTTCGCCAGCCCCTCGGCGGCGATAAAATCGTCGTCGCAGCGCGCGATGATATCAACGATAGCATTTCCAATTCCGACAACATCCAATTCTGTACTCATGCATCCTTCGCTTGGTTGGTTGAGGTTGCCGAGAGCGCCGGCTCAGGCGGTCTTCTCGGGATAGAGGCACAAATCGCGGATCGCGCAGTCACCGCAAAGCGGCTTGCGGGCCTTGCACACGTAGCGACCGTGCAGGATGAGCCAGTGATGCGCATGCAGCGCATAGTCAGCCGGGACCACCGCCTCCAGGCCGTGCTCGACATCCAGCGGCGTCTTGCCCGGCGCCAGGCCGGTGCGGTTGCTCACGCGGAAGATATGCGTATCCACGGCCATTGTCGGCTCGCCAAAGGCGACGTTCAGCACGACATTGGCGGTCTTGCGGCCGACGCCTGGCAGGCTTTCGAGCGCCGCACGGTCGCACGGGACTTCGCCGCCATGCGCGTCAATCAGCTTTTGCGACAGGGCGATCACGTTCTTCGCCTTGTTGCGGTAAAGCCCGATCGTCTGAATCATCTCGCGCACGCGCTCTTCGCCGAGTGCCACCATCGCCTCGGGCGTGTCGGCTGCGGCGAACAGCTTTTCGGTGGCCTTGTTAACGCCGGCGTCGGTCGCCTGGGCGGACAGCACGACGGCGACCAGCAGCGTGAACGGGCTGCGATAGTCCAGTTCGCTTTCCGGCGCGGGCTTGACCTGCTGGAAGCGGCGGAACATCTCCGCGATCGCATCCGGCGAGAGGCGCGACGGGCTTTCGGCGTCTGGCGTGGTTTGGTCCGGCTTGGCTTGCACCATGGCAAGCGTTGTACAACATTCAGCACTGATTTGTAGGGGGCTTTCCCCCTAAAGGGGTGCGGAAAACAGCTATCTTGCTGGCAAGGGAGGCAAAATGACAACCGATGAACAGCCGCGCTTTGCCGCGCGCGAGGGCGTGGACATCGAGGAAGGCGACGTTTTCGCGCCAAAATTCGGCGAAGGCGGCGTGTTGCCTGCGATCGTGACGGACGCGGAGAGCGGCGAAGTGCTTATGCTCGCCTACATGAACGCGCTGGCGCTCGCGCGCACCATCGAGACCGGCGAGGCGCATTACTGGAGCCGCTCGCGCGCCAAGCTGTGGCGAAAGGGCGAGACGAGCGGCAACACGCAGGCTGTCGTAGAGATGCGCACCGACTGCGACCAGGACGCGATCTGGCTCAAGGTGCGCATGGCTGGCTCTGGCGGCTGCTGCCACACAGGCCGACGCTCATGCTTTTACCGCGCTGTCCCACTTGGGCGAGAAGAAAGCACGCTCACCAGCCTCGAAATGCGCGACAGCGAACGATTGTTTGA
>CAYFVF010000367.1:0-1649 GCA_964346335.1 uncultured Hyphomicrobiaceae bacterium | reverse complement strand
AGCCCGTGCGCCACCTTCACGCCGATCGGCGCGGCATAAACGCTGACCGGCCCGATGATCGCGAAGCCGAGCAGGCTGACATAGCCGAGCGAGGCGGGCGGCAGCATGCTCGCCTGATCCCACCCGGCCCAGATATAGCCAAGGGTGGCCGGGATCGCGATGATCGGCCCCAGCCCCGCGCCGGTCGCCACCGCCTGATGGATCATCCGGCCGTAAAGCGTCATGTACGTGACAAGCTGCACCCCGCCGCCGATACCGATCAGCGTCGAGACCGTTCCGATCAGCCAACCCACGCCGCGATCCACCGCCTTGCCCGGCATCTCCGTCCCGAGGTTCCAGCGCCCGCGCCCGAAATACAGGTTGATCGCCATCAGCGAGGTCGAGAGGATGTAGACGATCTTGAGCACCGCCGCCTGAACGAAGCTCGCCACGATCACGCCGGTGAGCACCCCGGCCAGCACGGGCGGCATGATCCGGCGCAGCAGGTCCATATCGACCGCGCCGTGCTTGTAATGCGACTGCACGGAGCGAATCGAGGTCGGGATAATCACCGCCAGCGAGGTGCCCACCGCGAGGTGCATCCGCACCTCCAGCGGCACATCGAGAATGTTGAAGATCTCATAAAGGATCGGCACGAGAATGCCGCCGCCGCCGATCCCGAACAGCCCGGCCAGGAAACCCATCACCAGCCCGCCCGCTAAAAGCGCGACGACGAGCCACGCGAGTTCGCCCCAAGGCAGGCTGATCTCCATCAACAGGTCTCCGCGATTGGACAGCAAGCAAGTCGGACCCGCCCTATAGCGCAGTCACACGCCTGTGCCTACCGCCGCGGCGGAAGACCTGCCATGTGTCATGGCCAACCGCGCATTATTCGGCTGGCGCGACCTGGCGGGCCGGCTCGCGCGCGAAATGCTTGCGGTTGAGCGTCACCACCAGCCAGATGGTCAGTGCCTGAAGCGTGAGCGCAACAAGCGTGACGAGCCAGAACGCCAAGCCGAACTTGTCGATCAACCCGACGCCGACCAGCCCCTTGTTGATGAAGAACTGCATCATGACGGCCAGCGCCACACCGGGGCACACCAGCGCGTAGGATCCCGGCGAGTTTTCCGGCCCCGTCACGAAGCGCCCGAAATAGTCGAACCGGCGCAGCACCACCAGGCCCCACAGCGCAAAGACGAGTTGAAGCGCGAGGAACCATGTCAGCTGCGCGAAGGTCTCGCCCGCGCCGCTCTCGATGCCGAAATGCACATGCAGGCCGTGATCCTGGCGCATCAGCGCAATGCCGATCACGGTCATTATCGGCACCACGATCCACAACGAGGGCGCGCTTTGTGGCGTTGCGCCGTGCTCCATCATCGCGCGCAGGCCGAGTACCGTCTTGACGGCAGCGAGCAGCAGCGCGGCGACCACGAAGAAGCTGGAGAGCACATAAGACACCCCGACGACCCAGGCTTGCGTGCTCATCGCCGCCGGCGCGGCCAGTCCGACACCGACCATCGACAGCGCGAACGCGGGCAGCAACTGGCCGAAGCTGTTGTTGCGCGTACAGTCGAAACCGCCACCCGTGAGAATGCGCCCCCAGAAATCCCGCATGAGCGCCAGCGCCCACGCGCCGACAGCCAGAAAGCCGATCAGCGCCAGCGGAAACA
>CAYFVF010000366.1:0-1655 GCA_964346335.1 uncultured Hyphomicrobiaceae bacterium | reverse complement strand
TTCATCCAGCACGAACAGCACCGTGGGCGCGGACATGTTGCCATAGCGGCGCAACACCTCGCGCTCGGCATCCAGCGCGCCGCGCTCGCGCGCGAAAACATCCTCAAGCGCGTCCAGCACCTTGACGCCCCCGGGATGGCAGCAGGGCCGGTCGATCTCGGCGCGCGCGACACCCACCCGGTCGAGAAACACGGTCATCGCCTCATCGAACGCGCCCGCCACGATCTGCGGGATGTCGCGATGGAAAATCACGTCGAAGCCCTGATCGTCCACGGCCCAGCCCATGACATTGAGCGTATCGGCCCACAAATGCTCGCCGCCCGGTCCCAGCGCGCCCAGGCCAGCGCCACCGCCCTCGCCGCTGCCCAGCACCGCAGCCGCAGCGCCGTCGCCAAACAGCGCGGTTGCCACGAGATTGCTCTTGGTCAGCCGGTCGTAGCGAAAGGCGAGCGTGCACAGCTCGACAACAATGAGAAGCACCCGCGCGCCGGGCTTGGCGGTCGCCATTTGCGCCGCGCGCGTCAGGCCCATGACCCCGCCCGCGCAGCCCAGCCCAAACACCGGCAGGCGCTGTGTGTCGGGGCGGAACGCCATCCGGTTCATCAGCCGCGCATCGATCGACGGCGTGGCGATCCCGGTGGAGGAGACGAACACGATCGCGTCGATCTCGCCCGGCGCGCAGCCCGCATCGGCCAGTGCGGCGGAGGCGGCGTCCTCGGCGAGCTTGGTCGCGTGCTCCGCATAAAGCGCGGTCTTGTCGGCGATCCCGGCGGGCGCGTCGAACCAGCCCAGCGGCTGGCAGGCATGGCGCGTGTCGATCTGCGCGTTGGTGTAGACGCTCTCCAGCGTGTCGAACAGGCCGGTGCGGCCGCCGAAGATGCGCCGGGCGCGCTCGATCACGGTGGCCTGGTCGAAGCGGTGCTCCGGCACGGCGGTGGCGAGGCCGAGCAGGCGGCAGACGGGCGCGGCGCGCGGCCCCGGGGCATGAGAAACAGCCGGTTCGTCGGCGAGGTGATCGTACATGGACGTCTCCGGAAAAAGTTTCGTAAGTCCTACGCACCCAGTATGACCAAGGAGCGTTCACGGTTTTGTGAAAGCCGCAGCCAACCGGCACTCATCGCGCAGCCAGATTGACATCACCGGGCAGGATTGAGAACATAGTGCGAACATTATGCAACACGCCGCCTGCGTCGATGTGGAAAATCAACCTGGGCCATAGCTGCGCGGCGCCTTGCCCGGTTACACTCTGGCCGTGTTCGCGGCATCGAAGCGCCGGTGCGCGGGGTAAGCAGAAAGGAAAAGCAATGGCTGGTTCCGTCAATAAAGTCATTCTGGTTGGCAATCTCGGCGCCGACCCGGAAATCCGCCACATGCAGGATGGCCGCCCGGTCGCCAATCTGCGCGTCGCCACGAGCGAAACCTGGCGCGACAAGTCAACAGGCGAGCGCCGCGAGAAGACCGAGTGGCACAATGTCGCGATCTTCAACGAAGGCCTGTGCAAGATCGCCGAACAGTATCTGCGCAAGGGCTCGAAGGTCTACATCGAAGGCCAGCTCCAGACCCGCAAATGGCAGGACCGCGACGGCAATGACCGCTACACCACCGAGGTCGTGCTGCAGGGCTACAACGGCGCGCTGACCATGCTCGACGGGCGC
>CAYFVF010000365.1:0-1661 GCA_964346335.1 uncultured Hyphomicrobiaceae bacterium | reverse complement strand
ATGAATGCCGAATGGGCATTTCTGAGCAAACTTCGCGACATGGGCCGTGACACGGCCACGCGCTGGCTGGATGAAAACTTCGCCGACATCGGTGAGCGTTCAACCGTCGATCTGCGCGAAATGTTCCAGGGAATCGGTGCCCAGCACCAAGGATAGCAACGAAGCAGACTCTGGCAGTTGCCGGGCGTGCCCAACTCACTCGACATCGCATAGCCTGACCGGATCGTCCAGACCGATGCGCCCCGGCTCTATCACCTCCGCGCCGATGCCGCCGTGATGGCGCACCGCCGCATAACCGCCCGGCCCTAAGTTCTCTTCCATCCGGCTGCACGGCGCGCAGATACCTGTTCCGCGCAGCACCACCTCGCCAATCCGGAAGGTTCGCCGCTTCAGACCCATCAGATTGATCCCGGCAATGGCGATATTGCGGCGCAACAGCTCCGGCGGCGGCGCGTCCCGCCCTAGAAACGCCCCGATGACCGGCAAATGCTCCCACTGAATGAGCGTTACCGCGCGCGGGCCGCCGCGCGCCCAGTGATCGCCGACCAGCCCGTCCCGCGTTACCTCGACGGCTTCCACCGGCGCGATGTCCGCGCGCCGCGCCGGGCGCAAGCCAATCCAGGCCACCCGGCCATCCTGAGCCTGCCGGTCCATCATCGCGCGCAACGGCGTCCCGGGTTTCGTCATCGAGATGTTCCTCCAAAAGCACACGGCCCGTTTGGGCGATGGTAACAGCCCGCTATCTATGGTCTGGCTTCACCGGCACATGCAGGATGTAGCCCCAATTCGCAGAGGGGACCATGACAGATTGGCATGAGCCTATCATCCAGGCCGCATTCATCTTTCTCGTCAGCTACGCCATCGTGACGGATCTGCGCCATCTGCGCGTGCCCAACCTTGTGCCGCTCGGGATCGCCGGCTTGTTCCTCGTGCATGGGCTGATCGCACAGGACGGGGTCGCGCTCACCCCGCATCTGCTGACCGGCGCGGCCGTGCTTATAATCACCTTTTCGCTGTTTGTTTTCGGCGCCTGCGGCGGGGGCGACGCCAAGCTGCTGTCTGCGCTCGCGCTCTGGATGGGACCGGCGCATATCGGCGTCTACATCCTGCTTACGGCGCTGCTTGGCGGGCTTACTGCGGTGGCGTTGCTGGGCCTTAAAAAGCTGCTCGTTCTCAATCCCGCGCTTGAGCAACACGCCGCCATCGCCAAGCCGCTGGCCTGGGCGCGCGCGGGCAAGATGCCCTATGCGCTGCCGCTGGGGTTGGCGGCGCTGATGCTGGGCCCGCGCCTGTTCTGATAGCCCAAGTCAGCCGCCCAGCGCCTTCTTGCGGGCTTCATACTCTTCCTCGTCGATCTCGCCGCGCGCAAAGCGCTCGCGCAAAATGTCAAGCGCGCGGTCCGGCGCTGCCGCGCTGCGCGACGCGCGACCACCGGAGAAAAGACGCCAGAACCCCACGAGCACCAACACGACCAGCAGGACAGCCAAGCCCATCATCACGGGGCCGATCCACCAACCGCCCCAGCCCATCATGTGATCGTTCCAGTAGCGGCTACCGGGATATGCCAGCGCGGCTCCGGATTGGCCCGCCCAGACAACGGCGGTGAGGACCGTTAAGGGAATTTTCTTCATGACACCCGGCTCCGTGGACGCGGCAGGCGC
>CAYFVF010000364.1:0-1664 GCA_964346335.1 uncultured Hyphomicrobiaceae bacterium | reverse complement strand
CCATGGGCGGCTCGTGATCCTTGCGGGCCACGGCGCTAACGTCACGAACAACCCGCAGGAAAGCGCCTATCACTGCGGCGCGTGTGGCGGCTATACGGGCGAGGTTCCCGTCCGGCTGTTGGCGGATCTGCTGAACGATCCCGAGGCGCGCGCCGGGCTGCCCGCGCACGGCATTGACCTGCCCAACGACACGCTGTTCCTCGCGGCGCTGCACGACACCACGACCGACGCCGTGACCATTTATGAAGATGCGCCGCCCAAGGATTACGCCGGCGATATCGCCCGTGCGAAGGACTGGCTGGCAAAGGCGGGCGCGCTGACCCGGAGCGAACGCGCGCTGCGCCTGCCACGCGCCAGTGCCGGCAACATCGCCAGGCGCGCGCGCAACTGGGCCGAGGTGCGGCCGGAATGGGGGCTGGCGGGCTGCGCCGCCTTCATCGCCGCTCCACGTAGCGTTATCGCCGGGGCCGACCTGGGCGGGCGCGCCTTCCTGCACTCCTATGACTGGCAGGTGGATGAAGGCTTCGCCACGCTGGAGCTGATCCTCACCGCGCCGGTGGTCGTGGCAAGCTGGATCAGCCTGCAATACTATGGCTCCAGCGTTGCCCCGGAGGTGTTCGGCTCGGGTAACAAGCTGATCCACAACGTCGTCGGCGGCATCGGGGTCGTGCAGGGCAATGGCGGGCGGCTGCGCGCCGGTCTGCCGTGGCAGGCCGTCCATGATGGCGAGGAGCTGGCGCATGAACCGCTGCGCCTGTCGGTGATGATCGAGGCGCCGCGCGACGCGATCCTCGATATCCTGTCGCGGCACGACGATGTGCGCGCCCTGTTCGATAACGGCTGGCTGCACCTGTTCGCGCTTGAGGGCGGGCGCATGACAGCGCGTTACCGCCCGGGCGGCACGTGGGAAATGCTGGGCGCAAGAGCCGAGGCCGAGGCGTGCGTTTAGACGGCCTGCGCGTGGCGCTGGGGACGATGCATGGCAAGGATGCGGCGATCGCCCCGGCGTTGGCGCGGCTTGGCATCACCGTGATCGTGCCCGACGACCTCGACACCGACCGGTTCGGCACTTTCACCGGCGAAATCCCGCGGGCCGGCGAGATCGAGGATGCCGCCCGCGCGAAGGCGCGCGCCGCCATAAGCGCGACGGGGCTGCCCATCGGGCTCGCCAGCGAGGGCAGCTACGGTCCGCATCCCGTCATTCCGTTCGTGCCGCTGGGCCAGGAGTTGATCCTGTGGCGCGACGAAACCTTAGGCTACGAGGTGATCGAGCGAGTTTTCGACGAAACGCCGCGTTTCGATCATGTCGAAACCGCCAACGCCCGCGATGCCAGCGCATTTCTGGAGCGGCTCAGCTTTCCAGACACCGCCATTGTCGCGGCGCCCGCCACGCAGCCGACCGCGCCTGTCGCCAAGGGCGTGCGCGACCTGGAAGCCCTCGCCAGCGCGATCGCCCAAGCCGTTAAGGCGTCCGGCAACGGGTTGGCGCTGCTGCAAACCGATATGCGTGCGCACATGAACCCGCAACGGATGGCCACCATAGGCCGGCTTGGCGAAGCTCTCGCACGCCGCCTCGCGACGGCCTGCCCGGGCTGCGACGCGCCCGGTTTCGGCCGATTGCGCACCGAGGCAGGGCTGCCCTGCGAGGCCTGCGGGCTGCCCAC
>CAYFVF010000363.1:0-1664 GCA_964346335.1 uncultured Hyphomicrobiaceae bacterium | reverse complement strand
CCGCTGTCGGAGATCACGCACAAGCGGCGGCTGTCAGCGCTTGGGCCGGGCGGCCTCACGCGCGAGCGCGCGGGCTTCGAGGTGCGCGACGTGCATCCGACGCATTATGGCCGCATCTGCCCGATCGAGACGCCGGAAGGTCCGAACATCGGCCTGATCAACTCGCTGGCGACCTTCGCGCGGGTGAACAAGTACGGCTTCATTGAAAGCCCGTATCGCCGCGTGAAGGACGGCAAGGTCACTTCGGAGGTCGTTTATCTTTCCGCGATGGAAGAGGGCCGCTATTACATTGCGCAGGCCAACGCGGAACTGACCGATCACGGCACGTTCGTCGAGGACCTCATCATCTGCCGGCACGCTGGCGATGTGCAGCTCGTGCCGCCGCCCATGGTGAACTTCATCGACGTGTCGCCGAAGCAGGTCGTGTCGGTCGCGGCGGCGCTGATCCCGTTCCTGGAAAACGACGACGCCAACCGCGCGCTCATGGGCTCGAACATGCAGCGCCAGGCGGTCCCAACCATCCGCGCCGAAGCCCCTCTCGTCGGCACAGGCATGGAATCCGTCGTGGCGCGCGACTCCGGCGCGGCGATCGCTGCGAAGCGCGCCGGTGTTGTCGACCAGGTGGATGCCACGCGTATCGTCGTTCGCGCCACGGCGGAGATGGACCCGTCGAAGCCAGGCGTGGACATCTACAACCTGCGCAAGTTCAAGCGCTCCAACCAGAACTCCGCGATCAACCAGCGGCCGCTGGTGCGCGCGGGCGACCGCGTGGATGCCGGCGACATCATCGCGGACGGCCAGTCCACCGACCTCGGCGATCTGGCGATCGGCAAGAATGTGCTCGTCGCGTTCATGCCTTGGATGGGCTACAACTTCGAGGACTCGATCCTGATTTCCGAGCGGGTCGTGAAGGACGACGTATTCACCTCGGTGCATATCGAGGAATTCGAGATCATGGCGCGAGACACCAAGCTCGGCCCGGAGGAAATCACCCGGGATATTCCGAACGTGTCGGAAGAGGCGCTGCGCAATCTCGATGAAGCCGGCATCGTCTACATCGGCGCGGAAGTGAAGCCGGGCGACATCCTGGTCGGCAAGATCACGCCAAAGGGCGAAAGCCCCATGACGCCGGAAGAAAAGCTCCTGCGGGCGATCTTCGGCGAAAAGGCGGCGGATGTCCGCGACACCTCGCTCAAGCTGCCGCCGGGCGTCTCTGGAACGGTGGTCGAGGTCCGCGTATTCAACCGTCATGGCGTTGATAAGGACGAACGCGCTATGGCGATCGAGCGCGAGGAGCTTGAGCGCCTTGCCAAGGACCGCGACGACGAAATGGCGATCCTCGATCGCAACATCTACGGGCGCTTGAAAGACCTGCTGGACGGCAAGGAGGTCGCGCGCGGACCAAAGGGGTTGCGCAAGGGTTCGGTCGTCAAGCCGGAAGCTCTCGATGACCTGCCGCGGACCCAGTGGTGGGAAGTCGCCCTCGTCGACGAAGAGGCGATGCGCAATATCGAGGCGCTTCGCAAGCAGTACGACGATGCGCGCAAGCAGCTCGAACAGCGCTTCGTTGACAAGATCGACAAGCTCAAGCGCGGCGATGAGTTGATGCCGGGCGTCATGAAGATGGTCAAGGTGTTCGTCGCGGTGAAGCGCAAGCTGCAGCC
>CAYFVF010000362.1:0-1677 GCA_964346335.1 uncultured Hyphomicrobiaceae bacterium | reverse complement strand
GCAACAAGCTGCTCGGGCTGTGGGCCGCGGAGAAGATGGGCATCACCGGCGACGATGCCGAAGTCTACGCCAAGGAAGTCGTGAAGGCGGATTTCGAGGAGAAGGGCGACGAGGACGTGTTCCGCAAGATCCGCCGCGACTTCGACGAGAAGGGCGTGGAACAATCGGATCACCAAATCCGGCGCACTATGGTGGAACTGCTCGACGAGGCCGTGCAGCAGATCGAGTCCGAGCGCCGATAGCGCGGCCGGCCACGTCAGAGGTCATTGCGAGACCCGCAGGGCCGAAGCAATTGTGTGTTCGCGATGGTGTATGAGGTTTGTGTGGGTGGGCAACCGTAAGCAATCGGATCGTGCGATCGTCTGGATCGAGGTCTCCCACTCACACCGTTCCTGACCGCTTGAATGGTAGGAAGGGTATTCGCCCGTACACAACCGCAAGCACAGGCAACACCATGGGTTTTATACACTTCATCGGGATCGATGTCAGCAAGGAGACCTTCGACGTGGCGGTTCACGGCGAGGCGGCCAGGCCGGCACACTTTCCAAACAGCAGGGCCGGCGTGGCCGCCTTCATGAAGGATTATGCCGCGCAATTGCCGGAGGCGTTTGTCGTGGTGGAGGCGACCGGCGGTTATGAAGCCGCGCTGCTGGCCGCGCTTCTCGAGCAGGAGGTGGCCGTGCATCGCGCCGATCCGAGAGCGTCCAGTTTCTTCCTGCGCTCGCTCGGCCGGAGAGCCAAGACCGACCGCCTCGACGCGCAGGGCCTGGCGCGCTATGGCGCGGAGCGCCATCACGAGTTGCGCCTTCTCCGGTTGCCCGACGCGCAGCAGCAAAGGCTGCACAGCCTGACGGCGCGCCGGGCGGACCTGGTGGCCATGCGAACCGCGAAAATGAACCGCCGGCAGCATCCGCGCTACCGCGAGCTCCGCAGATCGGTGGAAAGCATCCTGACCACGCTGGAGGAGCAAATCACCCTGCTGGACCGGCGCATCGACAGCCTGGTGCGCGCCACGGCCGCGCTTGCTGCAAAAATGCAGGTGCTGACCGCCATTCCCGGCGTCGGCAGGCAAACCGCCGTCACCCTGCTCGCCTTCATGCCCGAACTGGGAGCGCTGACCCGCAGACAGGCCGCAAGTCTCGCGGGATGCGCGCCGCATCCGCGCGACAGCGGCAAAAGCAGCGGCTATCGCCGCACCGTCGGCGGGCGGGCGCATGTCAGACGCGCCCTGTACATGGCCGCCATGGCCGCGCGAAACCATCACCCGGCGCTCAGAGCCTTTTACGAAAACCTCGTGAAAAACGGCAAAAAGCCGCTCATCGCCCTCACCGCCGTCATGCGAAAACTCATAACCATCGCCAACGCCAAACTGCGCGATCACGCCATGCTCAAAACATGGTAGATCCAGCAGCACGGTACTCTAGGCTGGACTGCTTCGCTACGCTCGCGATGACAGCGGACTGATCCGATCTCATTGGAACACGCTCTTGTTCAAGAATCAGGGGCGATCATCGCCCGACTTTTCAACATACAACTTCTCCCCCATCTCGCGAAATTTCTCGCTCATCTCTTCCATGCCCTTTTTGCGCGCATCCTCCACCGGCGCGTTCAGCTTCGCCGCGTAGTCGCGCACCTGCTGGCTGATCTCCATCGAGCAGAACTTCGGCCCGCACATCG
>CAYFVF010000361.1:0-1680 GCA_964346335.1 uncultured Hyphomicrobiaceae bacterium | reverse complement strand
GTGTTCATCGTCTCGACCAGCAACAGCCCGATACCGCCCGCGCCGAGCGCGCCGATGACGGTGGCCGAGCGGGTGTTCGCCTCCAGGAAATAGATCGTCTGCGACATGAACACCGGCAGGATCTGCGGGATGACGCCGAAACGATAGCGCTGCAGCGCGTTAGCCCCGGTCGCGCGCACACCCTCGATCGGCTTCTTCTCGACATTCTCCAGCGCCTCGGAAAACAGCTTGCCGAGCGTGCCGGTATCGGTGAACGCGATCGCCAGCGCGCCGGTGAGCGGGCCGAGACCGAACGCGCGGATGAAGATCAGCGACCAGATCAGCATGTCGATGCCGCGCAGGAAGTCGAACAGCCGGCGCACGAAGAACCGCAACACACGTGAGGGCGTGAAATTGGCCGCCGCCAGCATCGAGAGCATCAGCGCCGCGATGGCTGCCGTCAGCGTCCCGAGAACCGCCATCAGAAGCGTTTCATAAAGCGCTATGAATACGCGGCGGTGCTGCCAGTCCGGATTGGAGAGAAATGTTTCAGCGATATAGCTCCAGTTCGCCATGTCGGGGTTCAGCCGCTCGCCGCTCACCGTCAGTGCGGCGATCTCGCCCCAGGAATAGGTGTTCAGTTCCGAATCGAACGGGAACCAGAAGTTCTCCCAGCCGAAGAAATAGCGGTGAACCTCGATCTTGGAGCGCGTCACCTGCACGCGCCGCTCCAGCGTGGGGCGCAGATCGACCTTGATCGGCTTGATGTTGGCCCAGGGCGGCAGCGGGCCGGGCGGGGTCTGCGTGCGCACGCCATCTTCGGTGATTGTCGCCGAGATCTCACCATAGCCCGGCGCAAAGAACGTCACCTGCTCGCCCACGATGACTGCGCGATAGCCCTCGCCCAGGTCGATTTCGGCGCGGTCACCATTGCGGCGCACCCAGCCCGGCGGCGTGTCGTAGGTGGAGTTGCGCTCACCCTCTACGGCGATCTCGATTTCGCCTGTGCGCGTGCTGCGGGTGACATGGACCTTGTGCATCACCGCGTCGGTCCCGAGCAGGACAGCGTTACGCCCGCGCGTATCAGAGAGCACCTTCGACACGTCGAATTCGATCCAGGCATAGGCGAAATAGGCGAGGATCGCGGCGAGCGCGCCGAAGATCCACCATTTGCGCGTGTTCACCTGCACGGCGGTGCGGCGGCGGAACTGCTCATCAGCGCTGATCACATCGGTTGCGGACATGGCGGGTCTCCTATTCGCTGCCACTTGGGCGCGTCAGGCGCAGCCGCAGGTAAGACGAAAGCTGATCGACCGCGACAATCGTAAGGAACAAAAGCGCGAAGATCGCTGCGGTTTCATCGCCCGCGCCCTGTCCCCAGCCGATGGTGCGGCGCAGCTCCACACCGATGCCGCCCGCGCCGACGTAACCCAGGATTGCCGAGGCCCGCACATTGATCTCCAGACGCATGAGCATGTAGCTGAGATAGTTCGGCAGCACCTGAGGCAGCGCGCCGAAGCGCATCCGCTCGATCCAGTTCGCGCCCACCGAGCGCAGCCCCTCGATCGGCTTCTGGTCGATGTTCTCATTGGCCTCGGAAAACAGCTTGCCGAGCGCGCCAGCGGTGTGAAAGGCGACCGCGATCATCGCCGGGATCGGGCCGCCGCCGAGCACGTAGATCAGGAACAGCGCGATAATCAG
>CAYFVF010000360.1:0-1693 GCA_964346335.1 uncultured Hyphomicrobiaceae bacterium | reverse complement strand
AAGCGCGGGCCTTCCGGCTCGAACGCGCGCGGTGCGCTCATCATCATCTTCAGGACCATGCCGCGCGGGCTAAGCGTGTAATCCGCCACCCAATCCACCAGCCGGCGCGACACCGGCGGAAGCAACGGAGCGTCCAGCACTTCGATGATGGATTTGAGCTTCTTCGCAGGCACATCCGCCGTGCGCGCTTCGCCCCACACCACGCCGATGCGCTGGGCCGAACCGAGCGGCACGCGCACGAACGTCCCCGGCGGCGGCGCGTCGCCTTCGCTCAGGGCATAATCATAGGCCTCATCCAGCGCCAGCGGCACCAACACGGGCACCGCGCGCTGCGTGGCGGCTTCCGGCTCGCCAAGCGCCAGCCGCGCCTGTGCCGCGCTGCCTTGTATCATGAGCCGCACCCGCCGATTAACACTGCATCAACCATGGTTCGGCTACGTTAAGCGTTTGGGCTCCAGCAAGAAAAGCAGAGTTGCGTTGATGCACGGGAAATTTTCGCAAGGCCTTGAGTTATCGGCTAGCACGGACGCGCGCGAGGCGATCCAGGGCTGGTTGAGCTACCTTGCGCATCAGCGCGGCAGCGGCGTGAACACGCTCGATGCCTATGCCCGCGATCTGCGCCAGTTTTGCGCGTTCCTCGGCGATCATCTGGGGCACGCGCCCGCCCTGCGCGACTTCAACGCGCTGAGCGCGGCCGATTTCCGCGCCTTCATGGCCTGGCGGCGCGCGCAAGGCGCATCAAGCCGCAGCCTGTCGCGCAGCCTGTCGGCGCTGCGCGCGTGTTTTCGCTACATGGAGCGGGCCGGACATCTGAAGAACCGCGCCGTGCTGGCCGTGGCGCTGCCGCGCGCGCCGCGCGCCCTGCCCCGTCCGCTGACCGAGCAAAAAGCCAGGGCAGTGATGAACAGCAGCCGCGATGACGACGGGCGCGAGCGCGCCCCGTGGGTGGGGTTGCGCGACCAGGCGGTCGTGGTGCTGCTTTATGGCTCGGGCCTGCGCATTTCCGAGGCGCTTTCGCTGAACCGCGCCGATGCGCCGCTGCCGCCGCGCGACGTCCTGCGCGTGAAGGGCAAAGGCGGGCAGGAGCGCATTGTCCCGGTGCTGCCCGTCACGCAGGAGGCAATCGCACGGTACCTGGCCGAATGCCCGTATCGGCTGGCGGCCGGCGATCCGCTGTTCGTGGGGGTACGCGGCGGGCGGCTGAGCCCACGGATCGTGCAGTTGACGCTCGCGCGGCTGCGCGAGGCGCTGGACCTGCCGCAGACCGCGACGCCGCATGCGCTGCGCCACTCTTTCGCGACCCACCTGATGGGCAGTGGCGCCGACTTGCGCGCGATCCAGGAACTGCTTGGCCATGCCAGCCTGTCGACCACGCAGGTCTACACAGAAGTGGACCGCGATGCGCTGCTCGCCATCTACGACAAGGCGCACCCGCGTGGCGGTCAGTCGTGAGATGAGGCGGCGAGAATACCGGAGATCGCTGCGCGCAAGTCGGCGATGCCGGTGCGCTTTTCCGAGGATGTGGCGATGATCTCCGGGTAGGCCGCCGGGTGCCTCGCCAGCCTGGCCAGTGTCGCCGCCTGGACCTTTTCCAACTGGGCCGCGCTAATCTTGTCGATCTTGGTGAGCACCACCTGGTATGACACCGCCGCCTCGTCCATCAGCGCAAGCGCGCCGGCATCTGTGTCCTTCA
>CAYFVF010000359.1:0-1697 GCA_964346335.1 uncultured Hyphomicrobiaceae bacterium | reverse complement strand
CTGCCCAAGAAGCTGGCCGCGCAGGTCGGCAAGCCTTATGCGGCCGCGATGGGCCTCGACGACCCCATGATCCATATCGCCATCACGCCGAACCGCCCGGACTGCCTGGGCGTGCGCGGCGTCGCGCGGGACCTGGCAGCGGCAGGGCTGGGCAAGCTGAGGCGCGCGGATCGTGGCCACGAGGCCGACGGCGCGTTTGACTGCCCGGTGGCTATCGAGCTCAAGTTCCCGGCCAACTACGCGGATGCCTGCCCCGTGTTCACCGGACGGCTCATCCGCGGTGTGAAGAACGGCCCGAGCCCTGAATGGATGCAAAAACGGCTGCGCGCCATCGGCCTCAAGCCGATCAACGCGCTTGTCGATGTCACCAACTACATCTCGTATGATCGCGCGCGTCCGCTGCATGTCTACGACGCCGACAAGCTGCGCGGGGCGATCCGCGCGCGGCTTGGCAAGGCGGGCGAGACCTTCCTCGCGCTCAACGACGTCGAATATGAAGTCGATGCGAGCATGTGCGTGATCGCGGATGATCGCGGCGTGCTGGGGCTTGGCGGCGTTATCGGTGGCGAGGACACCGGCTGTACGGAAGAGACCACCAGCGTCTTCATCGAATCGGCGTATTTCGATCCGGTCCGCACGGCGATGACCGGGCGCAAGACCGGCATACAGTCCGATGCGCGCTTCCGCTTCGAGCGCGGTATCGACCCGACCTCGCACACCCTCGGCGCGAATCTTGCCACGGCGATGATCCTGAAGTTCTGCGGCGGCGAGGCAAGCAGGCTGGCGCAAGCGGGCGCCACGCCCGATCGGCCCGGCCCGATCACTTTCGATACGCGCGAGGTCAAGCGGCTGACCGGCGTGGATATGAAGCCCGCGCAGATCACCAAGACGCTGACGAAGCTGGGCTTCGAGATCGCCGGGCGCGAGCCGGCGCTCGAAGTGAAGAGCCCGGGCTGGCGTCCCGATGTTCAGGGCAGCGCCGATCTCATCGAGGAGGTGATCCGCATCTACGGCGTCGACCAGGTCCCCGCCACGCCGCTGCCGCGCACGTCCGGCGTGGCGAAGCCGGTGCTGACCCGCACGCAGAGGCGCTTGCCGCGGGCACGGCGGCTTTTGGCGGCGCGCGGGATGGCCGAGGCGATGAACTGGGCCTTCATTCCCAAGGCGCAAGCGCAGGCGTTCGGCGGCGGTGACGCGGCGCTGGAGCTGGCCAACCCGATCTCGACCGACATGTCGGACATGCGCCCGAGCCTGCTGCCGGGGTTGCTCACGGCCGCGCGCAACAACGCCAATCGCGGGTTCCGCGATGCGGCGCTGTTCGAGGCGGGCAATATCTATCATGGCGATGCACCGGGCGATCAGGTCATGGCGGTCGCGGGTGTGCGCACCGGCACCGCGCGGCACCAGGGCGCGGGCCGCCACTGGGATGGCAGCGGCGCGCCCGTGTCGTGGCGAGACGCCAAGGCGGACGCCTTCGCGCTTCTGGAGGCGCTGGGCCTGTCCAGCGAGACGTTGAAGCTGTCGCGTGATGTGCCGGCGTGGTTCCATCCGGGCCAGTCGGCGGTGGTGCAACTGGGGCCGAAGACCCGGCTGGGCTGTTTCGGCGTGGTCCATCCCGGCGTCGCGTCGAAACTGGACGTGTCCGGGCCGGCCGTCGCGTTCGAGATTTATCTCGATGCGCTGCCCGCGCCCAAGAG
>CAYFVF010000358.1:0-1698 GCA_964346335.1 uncultured Hyphomicrobiaceae bacterium | reverse complement strand
CCTCGTCCGACAGGTAGGTGATGTGCGCGGCCATGCGCGCGACCGCCAGCCCCTTTCGCGGCGTCACGCCCGCTTCGAGATAGCGTCCGCCGCGCCAGTCCGGATCGGCCATGACGGCCTGCCGCCCGACCTCGTGAAAGGCGATGTTCTGCGAGGAGTGCCGCGCCGCCGCGGCGATCGGGATGGCCGCGAAGACCTTGTCAGGATAGCTCGCCGCCCATTCCAGCACCTGCATTCCGCCCATCGAGCCGCCGACGACGGCGAACAGCGAGCCGATGCCGAGCCGCTCGATTAGCCGCGCTTGTGCGCGCACCATGTCGCCGATCGTGATGACGGGAAAGTCGAGGCCGTAAGGCTTGCCCGTCGCCGGATTGATGGAGGCCGGGCCGGTGGAGCCCATGCATCCGCCGAGCACGTTGGTGCAAATCACGAAGTAGCGGTCGGTGTCGATCGGCTTGCCCGGCCCGATCATGCGCGACCACCAGCCGGGTTTGCCAGTCAGCGGGTGTGTGTCGGCGGCGTACTGGTCCCCGGTAAGCGCATGGCAGATCATCACCGCGTTGGTGCGACGCTCGTTGAGTTGGCCATAGGTCTGGTAGGCGATCGAAAACGGAGCGAGATCGTGGCCGCAGTCCAGCCGGATCGGCGCGTCGTCGCCAAAGTCCTCCACGGCGCTCATCGGGATGAGCGGGTGGTGCGCCGGGGATTTAAGGTCCGTATCCAAGGATTTGATCGCTCCGCGTTGACTGGCGGCCCCTCAAGCTCGGGCGCGCACGTCCAAAGGCCGTGTTATCTCGCTGGGGCCGGTTCGCGGAAGCGGCGGCCTTTTAGCGAGTTGTTTAACGTGGCTGCAAGCCGGCCGGCCAAATCACCACGCTCTGAGAATAGGCCGATCGCGTTTACTTTTCAATTCGCAAGCGCCGAAGCGGCTGCAGTCGTGAGTTGCGCGTGCGCGCCAACTCCCCGATGATCGCGCCAAAGCCACAACAAACAGCTTATGGCGAAACGATATGGCGCAGACACTGGCCCGCCCGGCGGTCTTGGGCGCAACCTCCGGCCTGATGGACATCCTGAAAAGCCTGGTGCGAAGCCCGGCGGTGGTTGGTGCGGAGCATTCCTTTTTCCGCGTGCTTCAGCGCGAACTGGAAGAGCGCGGCGCGGACGTTACGTGGTATGAAGGTTTGCTGGTGGCGCGCAGCCCCGAGCCGGGACCGGTGATGCTATCGGCGCATATCGACCGGCACGGGCTGATCTGTACCGGTCCGAACGAGTTTCAATACGCCGGCTTCGTGTCCGGCGGGCGCTCCGATCTGCTGGGCAACTCCGTGTCGGAAGAGTTGATGCTCACCATCGCCGATCGCTTCGAGGATGTGCCCGTTTATGGCTATGAGCCATGGTCGGGCGCGTATCGCGGCGCGGGCGTGATCGAGCGCGCCTATATCTGCGAGTACCGCACCAACCTGATTTTCGAGATGCGCGAGCTTGAGCATCTCGTCGCCGGCACGCCGGTCGCCTTTCGCGACACCTTGAGCGTTAGCGACGGGCATCTCAGCGCGCAACTCGACAACGTGCTCACCGTCGCGATCCTTGTGCACTTGTTCGAGATTGGATTTCGCGGCACCGCGTTCTTTACCGCGCAGGAAGAAGCCGGGCGAAGCTGGCGCTATCTGCTGGAGTGGTTCCGGCGCTTCGGCGGCG
>CAYFVF010000357.1:0-1710 GCA_964346335.1 uncultured Hyphomicrobiaceae bacterium | reverse complement strand
TGCGAGGCGGCGAAGGTGCTCGACCGGCGCTTTGAGGAATTGGGTGGGCAGCGCATCGCTGAGCGCGTTGACTGTGACGTCGATTATGAGGATACGGCCGAAGCGTGGATCGCGCAGTTGAGCGACACGCTCGCGGCAGAAGCACCCGCGCAGGCCGCCGGGGCCGCGACCACTGCGCCATCCGGGCTGGCCGCGTTCGGTATCGCGCCTGCGCTCTCCGCGCCGGTCTACACGCGTAAGAACCCGTATGAAGCCGAAGTGCTCGACAGCATCCGGCTGAACGGGCGCTATTCCGACAAGCAGACGCAGCATATCGAACTGTCGCTGGATGGCTCCGGCATCAGCTTTCAGCCGGGTGACAGCCTCGGCGTGCTCGCCAGCAACGATACCGCCATCGTCGACGAGGTCGTCGAGGCGCTCGGCTTCGCGCCGGATGCGCCTGTGGGCGTGAACGGCGTGGACACGCCGGTGGCCGAGGCGCTGCACGATGATCTGGAACTGACCATGCTCACGCCTGGCTTCCTCAAGGCTTATGCCGAGGCGAGCGGCGCGGACGAACTCGCCGATCTCACCCGCGAGGGCAACGAGGCGGCGCTGCAAGCCTTCCTGAAGGAGCATCAGGTCGCCGACGTGGTCGCGCGCTGGCCTTCTGGCGGCCTCGCGGCGGCCGACTTCACGGCCATGCTGCGCAAGCTCCAACCCCGGCTTTATTCGATCGCCTCCAGCCACACCGCGCTGCCCGACGAGGTGCATCTGACCGTCGGCGTGACGCGCACCACGCCAGCGGGACGCGCGCGCGCCGGGGTGGCCAGCACCTTCCTTGCCGAGCGGCGCGCGCCGGGCGATACCATCCGTGTCTATGTCAGCGAGAACGAGAACTTCCGCCTGCCGTCCGATCCTGACCAGCCGCTCATCATGATCGGGCCGGGCACCGGCGTCGCGCCGTTCCGCGCCTTCATGCAGGAGCGCGAGGAGATGGGCGCGGAAGGCAAGAGCTGGCTGTTCTTCGGCGACCGGCGCTTCCGCGAGGATTTCCTCTACCAGACCGAGTGGCAGCAGTGGCTGAAGGACGGCGTGCTCACACGCATGGATGTGGCGTTCTCGCGCGATCAGGCTGAGAAGGTCTATGTGCAGGACCGCTTGCGCGAAAAAGCGGCGGATGTGTACAGCTGGCTCCAGGACGGCGCGGCGATCTATGTCTGCGGTGACGCCGACAGCATGGCGCCCGCCGTGCATGAGGCGCTGGCCGGAAGCCTGCAGGAGCAGGGCGGCTATTCGCCCGAGGACGCCGAAGCGCACCTGAAGCAGATGCAGCGCGAGCGCCGCTATCAGCGCGACGTGTACTAAGTTATTCTCTCATTGCTTGGAAATACGCCACGCCGTCATTGCGAGGCCTTTGGGCCGAAGCAATTCACTTAAGAGCAACATCTCTGGATTGCTTCACTTCGTTCGCAATGACGAAGAACGTTGGACCGCTCCAGCTCCCGCCGGGACTTGGGACGCAAAAATTCAATGAGCAGGACTTGAGAGCCATGAGCAAGGCAGCCGAGCGCCGCAAGATCGACCGCAGCGTGGATCGCTCACAGCCGGTCGAAAAGCTGCACCCCAACGAGCGCATCAAATACGAAAGCGGCTATTTGCGTGGCTCACTCGTGCACAGCCTGGCCGAGCGCATCACCGGCGCGGTGCTGGAGGACGATCACCAGCTCA
>CAYFVF010000356.1:0-1712 GCA_964346335.1 uncultured Hyphomicrobiaceae bacterium | reverse complement strand
ATCCTGATCTTCGGCGTGGCCTATCTGGTGGCGCAGGGGCTGGCCGACGCCGCGCCAGCCGCGTTGACCCGGCGCACTGCGCTGGCCTCCGTCGCAGCAGCCATAGCCTATTTCGGCTTCCATTGGCTGGCCGGTACGCTGGCGGGAACGGCCCTGCCTGCCGCGCCAACACCGGGCGCGCTGGAATGGGCGCTGATCGTGCTGACCCTGACATCCTTTGCGGCGGTGGCGGTGGCTCAGGCGCTGTTTCCGCACTGGGCGCATCATCCCGCGGCGGCGGGCCTGCGCGTGCATCTGGCCAATGGCCTTTATCTGAACGCGGTTGTTGACCGGTTGATCGGCAGGTATCGCACGACCAAACCGCTTTGAGCGCCAGCCGCTTCGGCCTTAGAGTTTTCGTTCCGATTGAACCGAAGAACCGCGCTAGATATCTGTTTTTACGCGCATTTTATCCGAAAACCGGTTTCCATCCGGGATCAAGCCCGTGACATGCTTTTTCGGAATGCGCTTCAAGGAGACGCCACAATGTTCATCGAACGCAAACAAACTGCACCTGACCGCGCCGCCGCCATCCGCGCCGCCGCCGAGGCCGCCGTCCGCGCGATCCCGCCCGCTTTCCCGCTGGATGCGACCGTGGCCGTTAACCCGTTCCTCGGCCAGACCGGCGAGGACCTGGCGACCGCGGCCGCGCGTTTGTCGAAGGTGGCCGGCGTTCGGGTGACGCGCCCGCGTGAGAGCTATGCGGCGAAGATCGCCGCCGGGGAGGTCACCGATGACGACCTGAGCAAAGCGCTTGATGCCTGCACCGCGCCGGGGAAGCCCGCCAACCTCGCTGCCCTCAAGGCCCAATTGCAGAAGGATGCGCCCGCGCCGGGCGCCCTGCCCAGCGTGGCCGATCTCGCCGCCGAGGCCACCGGCATCGACTGGCCCGCGCTTATCACGCGCAGCTTCGGCCAGTGGGCCGCCGCGCATTTCGATCGCGGGCAGGCGCTGTGGACACCGGCGCCGGATCTCCCGGCGTTCACGGCCTGGCGCAACTGGGCGACGCATGATCTCACGCCCGAACTCGCCGGGCTGGACGGCTTTGCCGCCCATGTCGCCGCCTGCCCCGACACGGCGGAGCGTGCGGTGCTGCGCGCATCGGACCGGCTCGGCATCACAGAGGACTCCGCCGAGACCGTGTTTCACGGGCTGCTGATTGAACTCGGCGGCTGGTCGCAACATGCGCGCTGGCTGCTCTGGCAAGCGGAGATTTCCGGCGGCTCGGACGCCACACCCACCGATCTGCTGGCGATCCGGCTGGTCTGGGAGGAGGCGCTGTTCGCTCACGCGGAGGAGTCGATCGCCGAAGATTGGCAGGCCACCGTGGCCGCACATGGCAAACCGCTCACGCCCACCGCCGACCAGGTGGTTGATGCCATCGCGCAGGAAGCTACCGAGCGCGCCCATCAGCGCGGACTGATCGCCGCCCTGCCCGCCCCTGCCAGCGCCGCTCCGGAGCGCCCGTCTCTCCAAGCCGCGTTTTGCATCGATGTGCGCTCCGAGGTGTTCCGCCGCGCGCTGGAGAGCCTTGATCCAAGTATCAACACGATCGGGTTCGCCGGGTTCTTCGGCCTGCCCGTCTCGCATCGCGGGTTTGCCTCGGACCTCGTCGAGCCGCATCTGCCGGTCCTGCTCAACCCCGCGCTGACATCGTGCAGCCAGGCGGCCCC
>CAYFVF010000355.1:0-1714 GCA_964346335.1 uncultured Hyphomicrobiaceae bacterium | reverse complement strand
CGTAATAGCCCGTGCTGCCATCGGCGTTGACCTTGATCAGCACCGGCTCGACGGCTTCAGGGTCGGTCATGTAGATTTTTGCATAGGCTGACGCGCCCAGCCACGCCAGATCCAGATTGCCGCCGAGCAGGCCCTCAATCACGCCGTTATAGTCAGCCGGGGCGAACATCTTGGTCGGCACGCCGAGCAATTCTTCAGTCTTTTCGCGCAGGCATTCGTTCGAGCGCAGGCGGTCCTGAGCGTTTTCGCCGCCCAGCAAGCCGATGCGGAACTCTTCGATTTTCGCCTCTTCGGCCTGCGCCGCGCCCGCGAGCGCCACCGCAGCCACTGCGCCCGCAAGCGCCAGTTTCGTCAGTTTCATCTTCATCTCCCGTGACAATCACCAACTTCACGCACACAACCGCACTCACACCGAGCGTCGGTTATTCCGCTGCCGCCGAGGCCTCGTCGTCCGCCTGCCCCGTGCCGGCTATCTCCAGGCTCGTCGAGGTCGCGGCCTCGTTGAACTCGTCATCCGCGCCGTAAATCTCGCGCACCGCGGCGCGGCTCAAGGTCTCTGCCGTGCCGTCAAAAACGATCTCGCCCTCGCGCATGCCGATGATCCGGTCGCAATAAGTGCGCGCGGTATCGAGCGTGTGGAGGTTGCAGATGACCGTCTTGCCATCGCGCTCGTGGATTTCGCGCAGCGCCTTCATCACGATCTCCGCGTTGAGCGGGTCGAGCGAAGCGATCGGCTCGTCGGCGAGCACGAGCGTCGGCTCCTGCATGAGCGCGCGAGCGATGGCGACGCGCTGCTGCTGCCCGCCGGACAACGCCTCCGCACGCTTCATGGCCTGATCCGCAATGCCCAGCCGGTCGAGCGCGGCCAGCCCGTCAGCGATGTCCTGTTGGCCGAAGATGTTGAACAGGCTGCGGATCGTGCCCTGGCCGTTCAGCCGGCCAAGCATGACATTGGTAATGACGTCGAGGCGCGGGACGAGGTTGAACTGCTGGAAAATCATCGCGCAGTCGCGCTGCCAGCGGCGCAAGGCGCGCCCGCGCAGGGCTAACACGTCGCGATCTTCAACGATGACCTGTCCAGCGGTGGCTTTGGTGAGGTGATTGATGATCCGCAGGAACGTGGATTTGCCTGCGCCAGACCGGCCAATAATGCCGACCATCATCGGCCGATCTATCGAGAATGACACGTCGTCGACAGCAACAACGCTGCCGAATTCCTTGCGAACATTGCGAAATTCGATCAAATCGCGTCCTCACAGCAGCCCTATGGCTGCTATCAAGCACAGCCATGTTAGAGGTTTATGACAAGTTGAGGCGTCACCGGCGCGGCCGGTTGGCGTTGTGGCGGCAATGTCGGCGGGTTTTCGTCTGTGCGCCGGGATCGAACCGTGGCGTCTTGCTGGCCGAGGTGTTTATTGCAACCTGTGCGCAGACCGGCCATGCACACAAAAATGCGCTCACCGATTGCGTTCAACCGGAGTTTCCGCCATGAAACACACGCAAATCGAAACTTACGAAGGGATTAATGCGATTCTTTACGAATTGATCGAGCAACGCGGCGAAACGCTCTACGGCGGGGAGGCCGTCACGCAGCTTCAGCACGCGCTTCAATGCGCGCAGCTTGCCGAGGACGAGGGCGCGCCCCCGGCGCTGATCACTGCCGCGCTGTTGCATAATGCGGCTGTCAGCCCTGCTGGCAATGCCGATGAAACCC
>CAYFVF010000354.1:0-1715 GCA_964346335.1 uncultured Hyphomicrobiaceae bacterium | reverse complement strand
GGATAGTTGAGCCATTCCTGCATCTACAAATTCTCCACATAGGCCGCCATGCGCTGGCGCATGTCCGGGTCGGGCAGGCGGCCATGCAACGCGCCCATGTTCTCCAGCATGTGATCGACGCGGCTGGTCGCCGGGATCGCACAGGCCAGCGCTGGGTGCGATATGATAAACTTTAGGAAAAACTGCGCCCAATTGACAGCATCGAATTCGCTGATCCACTCGGGTAGCGGCTTGACCTGGTAGCGGTCGAAAAGCGCGCCGCGCTGGAATGGGCGGTTGGCGATGACAGCGATCCCGCGCTCGCGCGCCAGCGGCAACAGCCGTTGCTCCGGCGCTCGATCCAGCACGTTATAGGTGAGCTGCGCGAAGTCGATCGGCTGGGTCTCCATGATCCGCTCAAGCTCGCTGTGGCGGCGGCCATGAGAGGTCGTCACGCCGACATAGCGGATGCGCCCCTGGTCCTTCATCTCCAGCAGCGTTTCCAGATGTTCGCGCCACGAGACGAGATTGTGAATCTGCATGAGGTCGAAAGGCTTGACGCCCCAAAGCCGCTCGGAGGTCGCAACCTGGTCCGCCGCGTTGTCACCGAATGGCGTCCACACCTTGGTGGCGGAGAACAGGCTCTGCTGCGGCCCGAGGTTGTCGAGCCCGTAGCCGATGACGTCCTCCGCCGAACCGTACATCGGCGAGGAATCGATCATCCCGCCGCCCTGCTCGAAGAAGTTGCGCAGCACCTCGGTCCGCTGGTTGCGCGCCTTGATGTCTTCGCCGACGTTGAACGTGATCCATGTGCCCATCCCTACCGCCGGGATCGCCTCGCCGGTCGCGGGGATCGTGCTGGTGCGGACCGCCGACGCCCGCGCGGGACCGTTGACAGGTAGCGCGGCGCTCAGGCCGGCGGCCGCCGAGGTGATCAGGAAATTACGGCGTGAGAGACGCGCCATGCTGTGGACTTCCTAGTTGCATCGCCGTTATGCGGCACATTGGGCAGGGCGCAGGTCTGATCAAGCCCGCTTTGAGACACCGCTTAGAGACATGGCGGCCATGTGAAGACCAGGGCTCCATCCCGCGCACCGCGTGCTATCGTCGCGCCATCTGCTGATGTCGTCATCGGAGCGGATACTGGAGGCAGGCATGGACAAACTCGAATCGCCCTTTCGCCGGGGACAGCCAGACGATGCGCCTGTGCTGGCCGAGCTGATCAATTACGCGGGTGAAGGGATGGCCCTGCACCTGTGGACGGGAATGGCCTCGCCAGGACAAAGCGGCTGGGATGTCGGCGTGGCCCGTGCGCGCCTCGAGACGGGCAGCTTTTCCTACCGTAATGCGATCATGATCGAGGCCGATGGCGCGCCCGCTGGCTGTATGAGCGCTTCGGTTATAAAGAGGCGGCCAAGCGCGCAATGGTCAAGAACGGCTGGTCGGTCGAGAGCGGCAACTGGCTGCTGATGACGATCAGCTTCTAGCCAGCGCCTCTAGCCGGGCGCAATTTGGCTTGCTGGCGAGGCACGGGATGGCCTAGGCTCCGCCGACATTGTCAACAGGCCGGATGATCGCGGCGGCAATACCCGCACGGGACCAACACGCAAGCGCGCCGCGCGCCTTGCTCAACCAACCGTCAAACCAAAGAACAAATTCGTCACAAGGAGCTTCGAGAGAGATGCGCGTCTACTACGATCGTGATGCCGACATCAACCTGATCAAGAACAAGAACG
>CAYFVF010000353.1:0-1732 GCA_964346335.1 uncultured Hyphomicrobiaceae bacterium | reverse complement strand
GCCTTTTCCATCGGATCGTAATTGAGGATCGGCGCGAGCCAGCGCTCGGCCTCCTCAACGCGCCAGCCCTTGCGCTTGGCGTAATCCTCCACCTGGTCGCGGTCGATCTTGCCGACCCCGATATAGTGCGACTGCGGATGCGCCAGGTACAGGCCGGACACGCTCGCCGGCGGGGTCATGGCGTAGCTTTCCGTCAGTTCGATCCCCGCGTGCGTCTCGGCGTCGAGCAGATCGAACAGCGTGCGCTTCTCGGTGTGGTCCGGCTGCGCGGGATAGCCAGGCGCTGGGCGGATGCCGTCATACTTCTCCGCGATAAGATCGGCGACGGAGAAATCTTCATGCACGCCGTAGCCCCAAAGCTCCTTGCGCACCTTTTCGTGCAGCCGCTCGGCGAAGGCCTCCGCGAGCCGGTCGCACAGCGCCTGCACCATGATCCGCGAATAATCGTCGTTCGCCCTCGTGAACCGCTCCGCGATGGCCATTTCACCGATCCCCGCCGTCACGGCGAAGCCACCGACGTAATCCGCCACGCCGCTGTCCGCCGGGGCGCAGAAATCCGAAAGCGCGGTATTCGCCCGGCCGCTCTCGCGCGTCATCTGCTGGCGCAGCGTGTACAGCGTGGCGAGGCGTTTGCTGCGGCTCTCATCAGTGTAGATGGCGATGTCGTCATCCCCCACCGCGTTGGCCGGCCAGAAGCCGACGACGCCGTGCGCACGCACCCATTGCTCATCGAGGATCTGTTTCAGCAGCTCTTGCGCATCGGCGAATAGCTGGCGCGCGGTCTCGCCGTAGCGCTCGTGCTCCAACACGCCGGGATACGTTCCCTTGATCTCCCAGGTGGCGAAAAACGGGGTCCAGTCGATGTACTTTGCCAGTTCCCGCAGGTCGAAATCGCGGAATGCGCGCGCTCCGGTGAATTGTGGCGTGACCGGCTGATAAGCCGCCCAGTCGATGGCGTACCTATTGCGCCGCGCGTCTTTCAGGCTGACGCGGCTCTTCTGTCCGCGCCCGCGTTTATGCGACGCACTGACCTTCTGGTAGTTCTCGCTGATCTCGTCGAGATAAGTCTTGCGCTCGTCAGACAGCAGCTTGGAGACCACGCCGACCGCGCGGCTGGCATCGGAAACGTAGATCGCCTGTCCGCGCGTGTAATTCGGGCAGATCTTGACGGCGGTATGCACCTGGCTGGTGGTCGCTCCGCCAATCAACAGCGGCACGTCGAAATCCTCACGCTCCATCTCGGCGGCGACATGGCACATCTCGTCGAGGCTCGGGGTGATCAGCCCGCTCAGGCCGATCATGTCGGCCTTGTGCTCGCGCGCGGCGTCGAGGATCTTTTGCGAGGGCACCATGACGCCGAGGTCGATCACCTCGTAGTTGTTGCACTGCAGGACCACGCCGACGATGTTCTTGCCGATGTCATGCACATCGCCCTTCACCGTCGCCATGATGATCTTGCCGGCAGCGGGCTGGTCCTCGATCCCCAGTTCGCGCTTTTCCTCCTCCATGTAAGGCATCAGATAGGCGACGGCCTTCTTCATGACGCGCGCGGACTTCACGACTTGCGGCAGGAACATCTTGCCCTCGCCAAAAAGGTCGCCGACGACGTTCATACCGTCCATCAGCGGGCCTTCGATGACGTGGATCGGCCGGTCGAACTGCTGACGGGCCTCTTCGGTGTCATCCTCGACATAATCGGCAATGCCGTGGATCAGGGCATGGGTCATGCGCT
>CAYFVF010000352.1:0-1743 GCA_964346335.1 uncultured Hyphomicrobiaceae bacterium | reverse complement strand
CGATAAAACCGCAAGGCCGCCGCCAGAACCCCGCGCCCCGGCGCAAACAGCAGCGAAACAGCCAGCAGCGCCGCCCCGGCAAGCACAATGATCGGACCGGTGGGCAGCGCCGGAGCAGATGCCGAGATCGCCGCGCCGGCATAGCCCGACAGCGCGCCGACGCCACCGGCGATCCAGATCATGGCCGTGACCCGCTCGGTCCAGAAGCGGGCGGTGACGGGCGGGATGATCAAAAGCGCTACGATCAGGATCAGCCCGACGATCTTCAGCCCGATGACCGTGACAGCCATGACCAGCCCCATGATCGCGAGGTCGACCCGGCGCACGCTATAGCCAAGCGCGGCGGCATATTCAGCGTCGAAGCACACAAGTGTCATGGGCCGGCGCATAAGCCATGTGGCCGCCACCGCAAGCGCGCCGCCCACCGCGATGATGAGCGCGTCCTGAAACAGCATCCCCGCCGTTGAGCCGAGCAGGTAGGTCTCAAGCCCCGCTTGCTGGCCGGACGACATGGTCTGGATAATGGTCAGCAGCACAATGCCGACGCCGTAAAACACCGAAAGCACCGCGCCGATGGCCGCGTCCTCGGCCAGACGGGTGCGCCGCGTGATCCAGTCCACCGCGAGCAGGCCGAGCGCGGCGGTCAGCGCCGAGCCAGCCATCAGCCCGGCCAGATTGCGCCCGTCGCCGCCGAGCGCGGCCATCGCCATGAATGCCAGCGCGACGCCGGGCAGCGTGGCATGCGCCGTCGCATCGGAAACCAGGGCACGCCCGCGCAGGAACAGGAACGTGCCGCATGCTCCGGCGGCGAATCCGAGCAGGCATGCGCCGATGGCCACCAGCGCGGTGTTGTAGCCCGCCGAAAGCAACAGCGCGTCAAGAAACCGCTCCATGCCTCAAGCCGTCTCCAGTTTGAGCTGGTCGATATGCGCGCCTGCTAGCCGCCCGCCATAGGTCGCTTGCAGCGCATCGGCGGTGAAGGTCGTGGCAACCGGGCCTTCAGCGATCTTGCGCACGTTGATCAATAGCACATCGTCGAAATAATCCTCGACGGTAGTCAGGTCGTGATGGACGCAGACCACCGATTTGCCCTCATCCTTCAGCGCCTTCAGCACTTTAATGATGGCCTTTTCCGTCGCCGCGTCGACGCCCGCGAACGGCTCGTCGAGCAGATAGAGGTCGGCGTCCTGCGCCAGCGCGCGGGCAAGGAAGACGCGCTGCTGCTGCCCGCCGGAAAGCTGGCCGATCTGCCGGTCGGTGAAATCGGCCATGCCGACGCGCTCGAGACAGTCCAGCGCCCGCTGGCGGTGCTCGCCGCGCACGCGCCCCATCAGGCCGAGCCTGCGGTACTGGCCCATCATCACCACGTCGATCACGCGGGCAGGAAAATCCCAGTCGACGCTGGCGCGCTGGGGCACATAGGCGATGCGCCGACGCGCCGCGCTGATCGGCTCGCCGAACACCAGCACGGTGCCGGATACGGGCCGGATTACGCCGAGAGACGCCTTGAGCAGCGTTGATTTGCCCGCGCCGTTGGGGCCGACGATCGCGGTCATGCGCTGCGGCTGGAAGGTTGCGTCGACGGAGAATACTGCTGGTTTGTCGCCGTAAGAGACCGTGAGACCGCGTACGGCGAGCGGCGCGTCGGTGGAGACGAACGGGTCGATGACCTGTCCGTCTTCCGCGGCGATGTCGAGCGATGGCAGATACATTGTCTAGCTCCCCAGCCTGTCGTTCATGCCG
>CAYFVF010000351.1:0-1743 GCA_964346335.1 uncultured Hyphomicrobiaceae bacterium | reverse complement strand
CGAAGCCCATAAGCGCGGAACCGACCACGAAAGCCTGCAGACGGAAGCTGACGACGTTCTTGCCCGCCGCCTTGGCCGCATCCTCGTTGTCGCGGATCGCGCGCAGCACGCGGCCCCATGGCGAAACCCGCGCGCGCTCAACCAGCAAATAAGCGATCACCACGCTCACCAGCGCGAACGCAAGGAAAACCGGGGCGGCCAGCGGCCCGCTCTCGACCAGAGGGCGCGGAATATCGGAGATGCCGCGCACACCGTGGGTGACCTGCTCCTCGTTCTTGATGAGGAAGCGGATGATTTCGGCCAGCCCGATGGTGGCGATCGCGAGATAGTCCGAGCGCAGATTAACGGTGATCATGCCGATCAGCAGCGCCAGCAAGCCGCTGACGATCACGGCGCCGATCAGCCCGACGATGACGGGCAGCGCGAAGCCGCCGAAATGCTCGGCCGTCGGCGGCACGGTGAGAATAGCGGAGGTGTAGGCCCCGATCGCGTAAAATCCGGCCACGCCGATATTGATCTGGCCGGTCATCCCCCATTGCACGTTCAGCCCAAGCGCCATGATTGCGTAAATGCACGCGAAGGAGGCGAAGAACACGGCGTAGCTGGCCAAGCCTGTCAGTTCCATCAGCAGCCCCTTCGAGCCACACCCGATCTGATCGAAACGGATGGCGGCTCTCTCCTCTTTGATTTGTCGCGCGATCTATCCGAAAAACCGGTACCCACTTTCCGGATCGCGCTTTCGTCTCGCGGTCACAGCGAACTCCCGCGGAAAATGCCGGTCGGCCGCACGATCAGCGTTGCCACCATCAGGGCGAAAGCCACCGCCTGCTTGTAGGCCGGGTTGATGACCATCGTGGACATTTCCATGGCCAGGCCGATGAGCAGCCCGCCCGCCATCGCGCCGTAGGGCCGGCCGATGCCGCCGACAATCGCCGCGGCAAACACCGGCAGCAGCAACTGCCATCCCATGACCGGGTGCAGCCGCGTGTCCATCGCAAGGAAGATGCCGGCCATCGCCGCCAGCCCGCCCGCGATCACCCAGGCGATCAGGATCACGCGCCCGGTGGGGATGCCCGTGATCCGCGCCAGATCGGCATTGTCAGCCATCGCGCGCATGGCCTTGCCGAACTTGGTGTACTGCAGGAACACGTGGAGCGCAGCGATCAGCGCAACCGTGCCGGCCATGATCCAGAGGTGGTTGGGGCTGACCGCAATGCCCGCAATGCGCATTGGTAGCTGGATGCCATCGGCATACGTCTGGTTGCCGGTGCCCCAGATGAGCTGAACGGCGCTGCGCAGTATGAGCGCCATGCCGAACGACGAGATCAGCAGCACGATAGGCGAGCTTTGACGCAGCGGGCGGTAGACCGTCAGCTCCGTGGCGATGGCGACGGCGGCAACGACCAGGATCGCGAACGGGGCTGCGACGATGATCGGCAGGCCCGCGCCCGCGACCACGACCAGCGCGGCATAGGCGCCCACGGTCATCAGGTCGCCATGCGCAAAATGCGCGAAACGCAGGATCGCGAACACGAGCGACACGCCGATCGCTCCGAGCGCGAGGATGCTGCCCGTGACAAGGCCATAGATCAGGAGCTGGATGACGTCGCCGGCCATATCCCCTCGTTACTCAGCCGCCAAGAAACATCTCGGCGATCTCCCTGTTCTCCAGCATCTTGTCGGCGCGATCCTCGTAGCGGTTGCGCCCCATCGCCAGCACATAGCCGCGATCCGAAACCGCCA
>CAYFVF010000350.1:0-1746 GCA_964346335.1 uncultured Hyphomicrobiaceae bacterium | reverse complement strand
TCGTAGTCGGTCTCGCGGGCGGTGCGCACCACGACCGTCTCGATGTCGTCATCGTAGTCGATGCCGGTGATCTCGTCGTCCTGGCGCAGCATGTTCTGGTTGAGCAAGTAGCCCACAGCCAGCAGCTCGGGATAATCGCCGATGGTCATCATCGTCACGATCTCCTGCCCGTTGAGGAACAGGGTCAGCGGGCGCTCGGTGACGACGGTGGTCTCGACAGCCGCGCCAGTGTGATCAATGCCGGTGACCGGCACCGACAGCCGCGAATCGTCCGGCTCGGGCCGCAGCGTGAATGCTTCAAGTGCCTCACCGGGCTTGGGTTCGTCGATATCGGCTTGGGACATGCCCAAAACCTCTCTCGTTGGCGGGCGCCGTGCCTGGCGCGCGTGTTTCGCAATCGTCTCGTGCTCAGCCCCGAGCATAGCAGCACGGCCCCCGCGCAGCATTGTTATACGAAAGTCTAACGTGCTGAAGTGATCCGCTTTCGTGCCTTCGTTTTAGGCGCGCTGCTCAAAGCCAAGTCATTGATTTGACACGGATCAATTTTTCCAAATCCTGAAATTGAACGTCCATTTTGTTGATAATAAACGGGTTCCCGTCCCAGCCGCGGATTGTCGGGCGCTTGCCAACAGGTGGGGTCCGTGTATCCTTTTCACGATAATCTTTGCACGAAATGAGATCAGGCGGTGCGTCCGTTGGTCTGTCGGGTGTATATGACGCAGTCGCCGGTGTCTTAAAAAGGCCTTCGATATGAGCGTGAGCGCCGCGCCAGAGATCGCTCCGGAAGACGAATCCCGGGCTGCGATCTACGCCATGCTGGCCCAGTTGCTCTCCGCGCCACCGACTGCAGACGATCTCGCCGCGATCGGCCAGCTTCAGGGCAGCGACAGCGCATTCGGCCAGAGTATCCGGCGTCTTGCCGAGGCGGCGCGTTCCGCGCGTGTCGCGGACGCCGAAGACGCCTATCACACCCTGTTCATCGGCCTGACGCGCGGTAAACTGCTCCCCTACGGCTCCTATTACCTTACCGGGTTTCTGCATGAAAAGCCGCTGGCGCGCCTGCGCGCGACGATGGGCGGGTTGGGTATCGAATCCGACCCGGACAACAAGGATCCGGAAGACCACATCGCCTCGGTGCTGGACATGATGGGCGGCCTGATCCGCGGGGATTTCGGCCAGCCCGTGCCGGTCCCGCAGCAGCGCGAATTCTTTCACGATCATGTGCAGTCCTGGGCGCCGTATTTTTTCCGCGACCTGGAAAAGGTCGAGGACCACGAGCTTTACGCCGCGATCGGAAATGTCGGCCGCATTTTCCTGGAACTGGAGGATGCGGCTTTTTCAATGGACTGACCACGATCGCACTGTAAAGGCGTGTCCGTTGCGTTGGGCCGGGCGCGCAATGACAAGGAGAAAGAGCGATGGGCGAGAAAAAGAGCAACAGCCGCTCGAACCGCCGCGATTTCCTGAGGCTCGCGGGCCTCGGAGCAACGGCGGGCGCGGTCGCGTTGGCGACTGGTGCAGACGCCGAGCAGGCAGAGGCGGCCGAGGCCGCTGACGGCAAGGGCGCCGGTTATCGCGAGACCGCGCATGTCCGGCAGTACTACAAGCTGGCCGCGTTCTAGACGACGCAGGACCCGCTCAAACTCCGGATCCGACAGGGCCGGTATAACGACTGAGTTTCTAGGAAGGAAACGTCATGCTGAAGAAGAAAAACGGGGTTGCGAATGGCTCCCGTTTGTCATCAGC
>CAYFVF010000349.1:0-1746 GCA_964346335.1 uncultured Hyphomicrobiaceae bacterium | reverse complement strand
TTCACGCGCTCGGTGAAGCCGCGCACGACCTCCAGCGCGACATCGGCCTCCAGCAACGCGCGGCGCACCTCGCGCATCGCGGCGCTGACGTCCTTTTCGCTCAGCGAACCGCGCTTGGTCAGCGAGTCAAAGACGCCCGAGAGCCGATCGGAGAGTGTTTCAAACATTCAGCATTCCGTTACGATATCGTTGCGTTGCCAAATTATATGGCGACGCGACGCAATCAGACAAAGCGGTATTGCATCCGCGGGCGCAACGCGCTGGCGGATGGTCATCCCGTCACCTCCCGGCGCGGCTTGGCCGCCATGTGAGACAGGACGAATTGGGCACTCTCTGTCGAGATTTTCGCCAGATGTTTCCGGCAACCAACCGCGAATGTCAAGCCCAAGTGCGCCATGCGCAGCCCATCCGGCGCACTTTAACCCTGTTGCCGCAGTGCAACAGAGGTCGTATTGCGTCGCCGAAAAAACTCCAGCATACTTTCACAAATGTTAAAGACCGCGATAGCGGCGAAGCAGGAGCGCACATGAAATATCACGCCTACGAGCTGATGCACGCTCTAATCTCGCCAATGCGCTTCGGCGCCCGCAACCTCCGCCACCAGATCGACACGCCCTTCAACCCCTGGTCCGAAACGCCTTTTGCCAAGAGCGTCTCGGCGGCCTGCGAGGTTTTCGAGGATGTGACCCGGCGCTACGACAGGCCCGAATGGGGCATTGCTGAGACCAAGATCCATGGCCAGCCGGTGCCCGTCGAAGAAGACGTGATCCTGCGCAAACCGTTCGCCAACCTGCTGCATTTCAAGCGCGACGAAAGCGTCATAGGGAAGCGGCATGACCCGAAGGTGCTGCTGATCGCGCCGATGTCCGGGCATTACGCGACGCTTCTGCGCGGCACTGTCAGGGCTATGCTGCCCGAGCATGAGACCTTCATCACGGATTGGATCGACGCGCGCGAGGTGCCGGTCACAGATGGCGCGTTCGACCTCAACGACTTCGTCGACTATATCATCGAGTTCATCCAATACCTTGGCCCCAACACGCATGTCATCGCCGTCTGTCAGCCAGCGGTCCCAGCGCTGATCGCCGCGGCGGTGATGGCCCAGCGGGACGACCCTTGCCAGCCATCCTCCCTGACGCTCATGGGCGGGCCGATCGACACGCGGCGCAACCCGACGGCCGTGAATGACCTGGCCTCCAAACGCCCGCTCTCCTGGTTCCGCTCGAACGTCATCTCGCAGGTGCCGTTCCCGAACCGTGGGTTCATGCGCGAGGTTTATCCCGGCTTTATCCAGCTGACCGGCTTCATGACGATGAACCTCGACCGGCACCTGAACGCGCACACGGACTTGTTCAACAACCTCGTCAAGGGCGACGGCGATTCTGTGCGACAGCACCGCGCCTTTTACGAGGAATACATGGCGGTGATGGACCTGCCGGCGGAGTTCTACCTCCAGACGGTCGAGGAAGTGTTCCAGCGGCATGCGCTGCCGGACGGCTGGTTCGAGCACCGCGGCGAGCGCGTCGATTGCGGCGCGATCAGGAACACGGCCCTGCTGACCATCGAGGGCGAGCGCGACGACATCTGTGGCCTCGGCCAGACGGAAGCCGCGCATGACCTGTGCGTCAACATCCCGATGGACGAGAAGTACCACTACGTTCAACCCGGCGTGGGGCATTACGGCGTCTTCAACGGCACGCGCTGGCGAACCGAAATCCAGCCGCGCATCCGCGAGATGATCCGCAC
>CAYFVF010000348.1:0-1751 GCA_964346335.1 uncultured Hyphomicrobiaceae bacterium | reverse complement strand
AGCGACGACGACTTCGTGGCCGCGAACAACCCGTCCTCGAGTGTCTATTCCGGGCGCATGGTGGACCTTGACCGGGTGTTCATCTACACGTGGGACGCGCGGCCCTATCCGGCGTTCCCGAACCTTCGCGAGGTGTGGGCGGATAACGAGAACTGGAAGTTCGGGCACTGGATCACCGGGCGCGCCGCGACCGCGCCGATCAGCCAGGCGATCCTGAAAATCCTCGAGGACTATGCCATCACCGATGTGCTCGCCCCGCCGGATTCGGGCGATCTGTCCGGGTATGTCATCAACCGGGTGATGTCGCCGCGCTCCGCGCTGGAGCCGCTGGAGACGGCGTTCTTCTTCGATGCGGTGGAAAGCGACGGCAAGATCGCGCTCAGGCCGCGCGGACAGGCCGCGAGCCTCGGATCGGTGGACCAGGACGGCGTGGTTGAGCCCGCGCCCGCGCAGCCGCGCATCAGCCTCACCCGCGCGCAGGAAACCGACCTGCCGGGGCGCGCGCGGATCAGCTATTTCGATGCGGACGGCGATTATGAGAGCGCCAGCGTCGAGACCCTGAAACTCACCGGCGGCTCGAACCGGGTGTCGAGCGTGTCGCTGGCGGCGACCGCGCGCCAGTCGGTGATGTACGGCCAGGCCGAGAAGCTGCTGAGGGAGCAATGGTCCGCGCGCGAGCGGCTGGCCTTCACGCTGCCGCCGACGCTGCTGAAGGCCGAGCCGGGAGACATCATCACCGTGGGCACCGGCGCGCGCAACATCCGCGCGCGGATCACCCGGATAACGCAAGGAGGGGCGCTGCAAGTCGAGGCGCTGTCCTATGAGGCCGGCATTTACGATGATGTGGACGCCCCGGATGTGGACAGCGGCGCGTCGGTGGGCATCGTCTATGGCCCGCCGGTGCCCGCGCTCATGGACCTGCCGATCGTGCGCGGCGATGAAATCCCGCACGCGGGCGCGGTGGCGGCGTTCTCCTCGCCGTTCGGCGGGGTGAGCTTCTTCCGCTCGCCTGAAGAAACCGGCTACGTGCTCAACACCGTGATCGACGCGCCCTCCACGGTGGGCGAGACCGGGACAGACCTGTTCTCCGGGCCGACCTCGCGGTTCGACCGGGGCAACATCCTGCGCGTTAAAATCTTCACCCCGGACGTGGAGTTGGAGAGCGTGTCCGACCTCGCCTTGTTCGACGGGGCCAACACGCTGGCGATCGAGGGCAAGGACGGCAACTGGGAAGTGCTCCAGTTCCGCGACGTGAGCCTGGTCTCGCCGGGGGTGTACGATCTCACCAACCTGCTGCGCGGCCAATACGGCACCGAGGACGCCATGGACGACCCGGTGGATGCGGGCGCGCGCGTGGTGCGCCTTGATGGCGGGCAGGTGCAGGTGGACATGAGCCAGGACGAGATTGGCCTGCCGTATAACTGGCGGTATGGGCCTTCACCCGCGCCGCTCGACAACTTCGCTTATGTGACCGTGCAAAAGGCGTTCGGCGGGCGCGGGCTGAAACCCTTCTCGCCGGTGCATGTGCGGGGAGCGCGTGACAGCGCGGGCGATCTCACCATCTCATGGGTGCGGCGCGCGCGCGTGAATGGGGATGCCTGGGAGCCGTCCGTTGTGCCGCTGAATGAGCCATCGGAGAATTACGAGATCGACGTGCTCGATGGGGCATCAGTCAAGCGCACGCTGACCAGCACGAGCGCGAGCGTGGTTTATACGGCGGCGGATCAGACCACCGACTTCGGCTCCGCGCA
>CAYFVF010000347.1:0-1753 GCA_964346335.1 uncultured Hyphomicrobiaceae bacterium | reverse complement strand
GGGATTATCAGCCCGAGTTGGCGCCGCTTTCGGAAAAGCGCGCGGTCAAGTTCGGTATGGGCATGACCGAGAAGCAGGGCGGTACGGATGTGCGCGCCAACACCACCCGCGCTGAACCGAACGGCGACGGCACATTCCGCCTGACCGGGCACAAATGGTTCATGTCCGCGCCGATGTCGGATGCGTTCTTCGTGCTCGGGCAGGCGCCCGGCGGGCTGTCGTGTTTCCTGGTGCCGCGCGTGCTGCCCGATGGGTCGCGCAACGCCATCCGCCTGCAACGGCTGAAGGATAAGCTGGGCAACCGCTCCAATGCGTCGTCGGAAGCCGAATTCGCCGGCGCGCATGGCTGGCTGGTCGGCGAGGAGGGCCGGGGCGTGCCAGCGATCATCGAGATGGTGACATTCACCCGGCTCGACTGCGCGCTCGGCTCGGCTGGGCTGATGCGGCTCGGGCTGGAGGTCGCGGCGCGGCACTGCGCGCACCGTACCGTGTTCCAGAAGAAGCTGATCGACCAGCCGATGATGACGCGGGTGCTGGCCGAACTCGCGCTGGACGCCGAAGCCGCGATGATGCTGGCGATGCGCCTTGCCGGCAGCTTCGACCGCGCGGACGCGAGCGAGGATGAAGCCGCTTATCGCCGGCTTATGACGCCGGTCATCAAGTATTGGGTGTGCAAGGCTGCGCCGCCGTTCCTGTATGAAGCGATGGAGTGCCTGGGCGGTAATGGCTACGTCGAGGAGGGGCTGCTGGCGCGGGCCTACCGCGAAGCGCCGGTCAACGCGATCTGGGAAGGCTCGGGCAACGTGATGTGCCTCGATGTCTTGCGCGTGTTGCAGCGCAGCCCGGCGACGGCTGAGCGCGTGGCGGAGCGTTTCGCGCGCGAAGCGGCGGGCGAGCCGCGGCTGATCGCGGCGGTGGAGCGGCTGAAAGATATGCTGCGCGCGCCGTCCGAAGCCGACGGCCGGCACCTGACCGAGACGCTTGCGCTCGTTGGTGCGGCCTGCGAGATGCGCCAGCACGCGCCGGCGCTGGCGGATGCGTTCATCGCCCCTCGGTTGTCGGGCGCTTCCGGCTACACCTTCGCGGCCGGTCCGGGTCACGGTGATGCGCGCGCAATCCTGTCATCGGTCGTGCCGGGTGCCGCTTGATCACATCGTCTCGGCGATGAAGATGAACAGCGGCAGCGTGATCGCCGCGAACAGCACTTGCACGGTCATGATGTTGGCCATCAGTTCGGCGTCACCGCCCATCTGCCGCGCCATGACATAGGCCGAGGACGCCGTGGGCACCGCGCCGGTGATGATGGCGATGGTGCGCGTCAGCCCGTCCAGCCCGACGACCCAGGACAGCAGCACCACCAGGAGCGGCATGCCGATCAGGCGCATCAGCACGCCGACCGCGACCAGTATTTTCGTCTCCATCGCCTGGCCGACGCTCAGGCCCGCCCCGACCGCCAACAGCGCCAGGCCGAGCCCGCCATCGCCGATGATGTCGATCGCCCCGTAAATGAAATCCGGTACGCCCGTGATGTTGAGCGCGAAGCCGATGACGCAGCCGACGATCAGCGGATTGCTGGCGATCTTCAGGATCACGGTGGTCCAGTCCGGCTTGGCCTCCGCCTCGCCGAACACCGTCAGCACCGCCACGTTGATGATGTTGATGAGCGGCACCATCACACCGATGGCGATACCGCTGAGCGCGACGCCCTCATTGCCGTAGAGCGAGCCGACGATCGCCAGCGCCATGAAGCCGT
>CAYFVF010000346.1:0-1758 GCA_964346335.1 uncultured Hyphomicrobiaceae bacterium | reverse complement strand
CCTTCACATACGCTTTCGCCTCGCGCTTGAGGGTCTTGCCGGCGAGAAAGCGGATCGTGTTGTCGCCCTCCCAGGCCGGATCATGGGCAGTGAGCCGGAAACTGCCATCGGTCGGGGCGCGGATCGTGGCGAGAAGTTCTGGCGTCAACATGCTGGTGGTGTCCTCGCGCGCGGCGTGCAGGAGGTTTCAATCATCTGGGCGCACGCGCGCTCTGTCAATGTCCGCGCGCATCGGCGATACGGCAGACAGCCGGACGGTTTCCCGCCCGGCTGCCGTTTTCAAACAGGACTTTTGAGGATTACTTGCCGGTCCACACGGTGCCGGCGAGGTTGGTGATGGGCACACCGACCGAATTGCCGTACTCGGTCCATGAGCCGTCATAGTTCTTGACCTCGTAGCCGAGAAGCCTGCTCAGCGCGAACCATGTGTGGCTGGAACGCTCTCCGATGCGGCAGTAGGTGATGACCGGCTTGGAGCCGTCGACGCCCGCCTCGGCGTAAATCTCACGCAGCTCTTCGGGCGACTTGAAGCGGCCATCCTCGGCGACCGCCCTGCTCCAAGGCATGTTTACAGCGCCGGTCACGTGGCCCGCGCGCACGGCGGTTTCCTTCAGGCCGGGAGGCGCGATGATCTCGCCGCGATATTCCTTCGGCCCGCGAATGTCGACAATAACATGATCGCCGGTGTTGGAGGCTTGAACCACGTCACCCAGAAAAGCGCGGATGTCCGTGTTCGCTTCCGACAGGGTGATGTTGCCCGCCTCAGCGTCGGCGCCGTCCTTGCTCATGGGGCGGTCCTCGGCCTCCCACAGCTTGCGGCCGCCGTCGAGCAGCTTGACGTTCTGCACGCCGTAGACGTCGAGCACCCATGCGCCCCAGGCGGCGAACCAGTTATTCGTGTCGCCGTAGAGAACGATGGTGCTGTCGTCGCTTACGCCGGCCTCGCGCAGGCGCTGCTGAAGTTTCTCGCGGCTGGCGATGTCGCGGCGAACCCGATCGACGAGATCGGTGTGCCAGACGAAGTTGACGGCTCCGGGGATATGGCCGCTGTCGTAGACATCAGGGTTCACGCTGACTTCGATGACGCGGACATTGCCGGCGTCGAGATTGTCGGCGAGCCACTGGGTGCTGACCAGCGGACCCTCCCTGGCCGCGCTGGCTGTTGCAAGCGATACGGCGGCGAAGGCTAAAATGGCGATGCGCAAGAAATATTGCATCCGATGCTCCGTCGTACTGTTGGGATGGGATCAGTTTTTACGAAGCGCGAAGGTTAGAAGAAATACTTCGTATTAACAATCGAGGAAATACTTATTTTGCTCCTGAAAACGGAAAACCATTCCGCCAGGAACACGAAAAGATGAACATCGGATCAGCGGCCGGGAGCTGAGCGTCCAGAGACTGCGCAAACGCCTGAGATGCGTGAGGGTTACGCCGTCACAGCCCCAGCCGCTCGGCGATCATCTTGCGGGTGTTCGCGATCCCGTAAAGCTCCACGAACGAGCCGAAGCGCGGGCCGGCGCTCTGGCCGAGCAGCACCTCGTAAAGCGCGCGGAACCAGTCGCGCAGAGGTTCGAACTCGTGGCTCTTGCCGATCTCGTAGACCACCGCCTGGATGTCCTCGCCCGCCGTGCCTTCGGCCAGCCCGCCCAGCCGCTCGTGAAGCTCGGTGATAGCCGCGCGCTCGCGTTCGTCGGGTGCGCGGAAGCTCTTCGCCGGCGCGACGAAGTCCCGATAATAGTTGATCGCATAGCCCACCAT
>CAYFVF010000345.1:0-1794 GCA_964346335.1 uncultured Hyphomicrobiaceae bacterium | reverse complement strand
GGCAGCCGAAAGGGGGGAACGAAGGTTATCCACCCTACAACGTTGAACATAAACGCAGCAGCGAAATCGGCGACGACTATATCCGCATCACGCTCGCCGTGGCGGGGTTCAACCCCGACCAGCTTGAGATCACGCTGCAGGGCAACAAGCTCACCGTGGCCGGCGCGCAATCCGATGAAGCAGAAAAGACGTTTCTTCATCGTGGCATCGCCGCGAGACAATTTCGGCGTCACTTCGTGCTCGCCGCGGGAATCGAGGTACGGCGCGCTGTCTTGCAGAACGGATTGCTGGCGATCGAGCTGGTTCGGCCCAGCGAGGATGCTAAGGCACACCGAATCACGATCGAGACGCCGGGTCCGACCTGGTGAATTCTTGTCACACAGTCGCGCGGTTTTCCGCCCTGCACACGAAGACGAAAACCGGCTATACTCGAACATGCCGAGGATTGGCCAATCTGCCCCGGGCGCACGCGCCCGAGGATCCATGCGCTCCGGCTATGAAGGAGGATGACCAATGGCGAACCATCTTGTGAATGAACGCGAGACCAGCGACCGGGCGATGAGCGCCCAGGAATTCGCATTCCTCGGCGGGGGCGAGATCGCCTACATCAAGTCGGTGAAGGCCAAGGAAATGAAAAAGCTGTTCCCCCAGCTTGAGGACGTTCCCGAGGGTGTGGATCTCTTCGCGCTGCACGCCGCTGACGGCACCCCCATTGCGCTGGCGGATACCCATCCGGGCGCGGTGGCGAACGCCAAGGAGCAGGAACTGCGTGTCGTCAGCCTGCACTGACACAGGCCGGCGGGGCTGCGCGCGCCGCCCACGCACATACCAGACCGGGGGCCGGGCGCACGCCGTCCGGTACCTCGCCTCACCCGCAATTCCTTCAACTACGTGCATCCGGAGATAAACCAGCGGTGATCGTCGGGATTTTTGCGCTGATCCTGTTGTTGGCGCTGGCCACGCTGCCGCAACTCTGGGTGCGCTCGGTCATGGACCGGCACAGCGTCGACCGGCCCGATTTCCCCGGCACCGGCGGCCAGTTCGCGCGCCACTTGCTTGACGAGATGAACCTGCGCGAGATCGGCGTCGAGGAAACTCAAATAGGCGACCATTACGACCCGCAGTCCAAGACCGTGCGGCTGTCGCCGGGCAACTTCGCCGGTCGCTCACTGACGGCCGTTACGGTCGCCGCGCACGAGGTCGGCCATGCCATGCAGGACGCAACCCGCTACCCGCCGCTCGTGGCGCGTACGCGGCTGGCGAAAACCGGCGCGATTGTCGAGCGCGTCGGCGTGTTCGTGATGATCGCCGCGCCGATCATGGCGGTCGTCGTGAAGCACCCGGCGGCGATGTTCGCGCAAGTCGGCGCCGGGCTATTGCTGATCGGCTTTACCGTGCTGGTTCACCTGACGACGCTGCCCGTCGAGTTCGACGCGAGCTTCAAGCGCGCGCTGCCGGTGCTGCGGGTCGGGCAATACATTCCCGAACGCGATATGCCCGCCGCGCGCGGCATCTTGCGCGCCGCGGCGCTCACCTATGTCGCGGGTGCGTTGATCAGCCTGATCAACATTGCACGCTGGATGCGGGTGCTCCGCTTCTAAATCGCGCGCGCCGCGAGGCGCGGGTCGTTGCCACCCTTGATCAGGCGACGGCGCAACCACGATGACATCGAATCCATAGCCACTACCAGCAGGATCGTCAGCACGATCAGGTAAGCGACATTCTCCCAGTCGCGCTGGGTGTTCATCGTCTCGACCAGCAACAGCCCGATACCGCCCGCGCCGAGCGCGCCGA
>CAYFVF010000344.1:0-1794 GCA_964346335.1 uncultured Hyphomicrobiaceae bacterium | reverse complement strand
CCGCGTTCGCGCTGCAGCAAGGCCTGCTTGCGCGGCACGCCCCAACGGTAGCCGCCCATCCCGCCGTCAGCGCGCAAAACGCGGTGGCACGGCACGGCAACCGCGACCGGGTTGGCCCCGCATGCGCTCGCGACGGCGCGAGTCGCCGCAGGTGCGCCGATCCTGCGGGCAACATCCGAATAAGTCGCCGTTTCGCCGAACGGGATATCGCGCAGCGCCGCCCATACCTTCTGCTGGAAGGCGGTGCCCTGAATGTCGAGCGGCAGTTGGAACAACGCCGCGGGCCACTCGATGTATCGGAGCGTCTCGGCGACGCATCCGGCCATGGCCTCGTCCGCTGCCACGAGCCGCGCGCTTGGAAACCGCGCTTCGAGATCCGCGCGCATATCTTCGTCACGGTCGCCGAGAAAAATCGTGCACAGGCCGCGCGCCGTCCCCGCGATCAAGACCCGCCCTAACGCGCACTCTGCCAACGCGTACCAGATGATCTGGCCACGGCCGCCCGCATTGTAATCGCCAGGCCGCATACCAAGCGCTGATACGGCCTGGTGATAAAAGCGCGCCGGGTTCTGGTATCCCGCCGCGTAGATGGCGTCGGTAACGCTGACGCCGTCCGCGAGCGCCTTGCGCACGCGTTCATAACGCAATGCCTCGGCATACTGCTTCGGGGTCATGCCAAGCTCGCTCTTGAACACGCGGTGAAAGTGAAACCGGCTCAGCCCCGCGGCTTGGGCAAGGCAAGAAAGGCTCGGCGGGGCCTCGCTGGCTTCGATCAGCCGGCAGGCCTGCATGACAGCGTGAAACGCAGCCGCAGGCGAATCGGGATGGCAACGCAGGCAGGCGCGGAAGCCCGCCGCTTCGGCATCGCGCGCGCTCTCGAAGAATACGACATTTTCACGCCTGGGCCGGCGCGCCGGGCAGCCCGGCCGGCAATAGATGCCGGTGGTGCGTACCGCAAACACGAAAGCGCCGTCGCACCGGCTATCGCGCGCCAGCACGGCGGTCCAGCGCCGATCTGAGCCGTCAAGAATGTCTGCCCGCATGGCCTTGCCTCCACGTTTGGAGACGCCAGCTTAATGCGCTTTGGCCACGCGGGCAGCCCGTTTCTTGCGCTCAAATCCAACGGCGCGGATGCCATCTCACCAGCCGGCGTTACTCCGCCGCCTGCACCGTTTCATCCGATGAGCCGTCATCAGGCGCATTGTCCTGCTCAAGCCGCTCGGCTGCCTTTGCCCGCTCCTTCAGGATCATGTCGTCGCGCTTGGCGGCGATCGCCCGCAGACGGTTGAGCATGCCGCCCGTGCCCGCCGGGATCAGGCGCCCGACAATCACGTTTTCCTTCAGGCCTTCGAGCAGGTCGGTCTTGCCGTTCACCGCAGCATCCGTCAGCACGCGCGTGGTCTCCTGGAACGAGGCCGCGGAGATGAAGCTGCGCGTCTGCAGGCTGGCCTTGGTGATGCCCAGCAGGATCGGATCGCCTTCGGCCGGACGCTTGCCCGCGGCCTTGGCCTGGGCATTAAGCTCTTCGAAGTCGAGCCGGTCGATCTGCTCGCCCTTGAGAAGCCCGGTCTCGCCCGCGTCGGTGATCTCAACCTTCTGCAACATCTGGCGGACAATGACCTCGATGTGCTTGTCGTTGATGGTCACGCCCTGCAAGCGGTAGACGTCCTGGATCTCGTTGACGAGGTAGGTTGCCAGCTCCTCGACGCCCTTGATCGCCAGGATGTCATGCGGCGCGGGCAAGCCCTCCATGATGAACTCGCCCTTCTCGATCCGGTCGCCCTCCTGAACCGA
>CAYFVF010000343.1:0-1795 GCA_964346335.1 uncultured Hyphomicrobiaceae bacterium | reverse complement strand
TGCTCGGGCAGGCGAGCGCGTCGGTGGTCGCGCGGGAAATCGTTGGCACCCCAACGCAGGAGGTCCGCGAAGTTGCCGCGCGGATGCGTGGCATGCTGAAAGCTGGTGGAGCGCCTCCGCAAGGCCGTTGGGCCGATCTGGCCTTGTTGGAGCCTGTGCGGGATTACCGTGCGCGTCACGCCTCGACGCTGCTTGTGTTCGACGCCCTGGAAGAGGCCATCGGAAAATATGAAAACGGCGCAGACGACGCCCGCCCCAAGGCTGTTCCAGCGGCCGGTCAGTAGTCCGCGAAAGGCAAAACCCTATGGCGAAAGTGGGCGACAGCCGAGATGTCGCACCCCGGCGCGGCTCGATTTACCCGCACCCCTACCGCGAGGAGCTTGAAGGCCGGCTGAAACGCAAGCTGGGCGACCGGGTCGGGCTGACGCAATTCGGCGTGAACCTCGTCACGCTGGAGCCCGGGGCGTGGTCATCGCAGCGCCATTGGCACGAGAAGGAGGACGAGTTCGTCTACGTCATTTCCGGCGAGGCCACGCTCGTGACCGACGACGGCGAGCGGACGCTCGGGCCCGGCATGTTCGCCGGCTTTCCGGCGGGCGAGGCGAATGCGCACCGGCTGGCGAACAACACGGAGACGCCCGTGATGTACCTGGAAGTCGGCAGCCGCGTGCACGACGAGCGCGCGGATTACCCCGATGTCGATATGAAGGCCCACAAGGTCAACGGAAACTGGGTTTTTACCCGCGATGACGGCACACCCTATTAAGCGGCCCGGCCTGATCGCGCGTCTTGGACGCGCGGCGCTCAAGCTGCCCGTCCACTTTTATCGCTACGTGATCTCGCCGCTGATCGGCCCGCGCTGCCGGCATCTGCCGACATGCTCGCAATATGCGCTCGAGGCGATCGACAAGAACGGCGCGTGGAAAGGCGGATGGCTCACGCTGTCCCGGCTCGCGCGCTGCCACCCATGGGGGACGGATGGTTTCGACCCGGTGCCTGATCTGCGCGGCGAGCGCCACCGGTTCGCGCCGTGGCGCTACGGTCGCTGGACGCAGCGGCAGATCGACAAGCAGGTGGAAAAAGATTTCGATAAAACAGTGAACTAGCTTCTATCACTCACCAGAAAGTGTTTCCAGCGCGTGGAAGTTCCCTGACATTCACGGCAATTGCCGTTATTATCATAAAAGCCGAGGGAAGCTGTTAACCCAGCGGGCGCAGCGCGCCTGAGGGGAAGGAGCTTTCATATGCAATATCGACTGCTTTCGGCTCTGGCCCTGGCTGGAGCCCTGGTCGTCGGTTGGTTCGCCGCGCCGGCGTTGGCCGTGCCGTCAGCCGCCACGTTGGCGCAAACGGGTAGCGCGTTGGATCGGGCCTCGACCGACGTCGTGAACAAGGCCTACCACCGGCATTATCACCGCAAATTCCGGCGTCATCTGCGGCGCAAGTTGCGGCGTCATTTCCGCCACGCGCGGCCATACTACCGGAAGCGGCATCATTACCGGAAACGGCGCTACTACCGCCGACATCACCGGCCGCGCTACCGGAAGCACTACTATCGCCGGTATCACTACGGCTATTGATGTGCAGAACCAGACGTGGTCCCACTCAGGGCCACGTCGCCTTCCACGCCCGAGCAAGTAACAACCGCACGGCCCGCCACGCTGGCGGGCTTTTTTCATGCGCCACCGCCCCGGCCTGTTGACATGGGCGGGCGTTGCCGCCATCCCTCAAGGATCAACGTCTTACCCGCTTTGTTGGCGGGAGTGAGAGGAGCCAAGACATGATCCACCTGACC
>CAYFVF010000342.1:0-1802 GCA_964346335.1 uncultured Hyphomicrobiaceae bacterium | reverse complement strand
ATCTCGACATCGCACAGCCCGTCATTCCGGAGCGCCTTGATCGTCCCCTGCAGCTTGTTGTTTTCGCCAATGAACTGGGCGACGAAGCTGTTTTCCGGCTCTTCGTAAAGGACATCCGGCGTAGACAACTGCTGGATGACGCCATCATTGAAGACTGCCACGCGGTTGGACATCGTCAGCGCCTCGGACTGGTCATGGGTCACGTAGACGACCGTCACACCGAGATTCTCATGGATGTGCTTGATCTCGAACTGCATGTGTTCGCGCAGCTGCTTGTCCAGCGCGCCCAGCGGCTCGTCCATCAGCACGAGCTGCGGCTCGAACACCAATGCGCGTGCAAGCGCGATGCGCTGCTGCTGACCGCCGGAAAGCTGTGCCGGGCGCCGGCCGCCAAACTCTCGCATCTGCACCATGTCGAGCGCGCGCGTGATCTTCGAATCGATGTCGGACTTGGACAGTTTGCGCACCTGGAGCGGGAAAGCGAGGTTCTCCCACACCGTCATGTGCGGGAACAGCGCGTAGTTCTGAAACACCATGCCGATTTCGCGCTTGTGCGGCGGCACGTTGTTGATGGGCTGGCCGTTAAGGAAAATCTCGCCGTGCGTGGCCGGCTCGAAACCCGCGAGCATCATCAGGCACGTGGTCTTGCCCGAACCCGAAGGCCCCAGCAGCGTGACGAACTCGCCCGTGCCGATTTCGAGATTCAGATCCTTAACGACGAGCGTTTCGCCGTCATAGCTCTTCTGGACAGCATCGAAATGAACGCAGACATCATCACCGCGCGCCGGCGATGCGTGCTCCGTTTCGGCCGTGGGTGTTGAAAGCTGGTCCACGTTGGCTCCGCCCTCCGCTTAGCGCGTTTATTGCGTTAGACCATCCGCGAAACAATCGGCCGAACCGGACAGCGGATCACACGCCCGGAATGGCAGAATCGCTTTAAGCCATGCTAATGATTGGCATCAGTTATGTTGATAGGCTATAGCCCGGGTTAACAATGATCAAGGGCGACTTTCGTGGAAGCCGCCACGAACGCCCGGAAACCGGATGCGAAACATGGCTCGAGCGCTTCATTTGACCAGTGGACCGACCGATCCGCCCAAGGACGCGCAGGCGCGCCGGTCCGCCGCCCCCGTCGTGGTCTATCCCCGTGAAAAGTTGCCGCCACTGGACGGAGAATTCTACCGTGTAGCGCGTACAGACATGACACGTGTCGACGCGTTCGACGTGCCGCCACGCGAGGGCCGGGCCTTTCGGGTGCCGGCAGGACATTTCATGCGTATCCTGATCAGCGATGGCCCGCAGGTCGGCGATCTGAACCTGTGGAATGCGCGCGATCTCGACGAGCATTTTTTCTCTGGCAAGACCCGCGCGCTGCACGGTACCCACGTCACGGCTGGGGACAGGCTGTGGAGCAATCTGCCGCATCTGCGCCCGATGGCGACGATCACCCACGACACGCTTGAATGGTATGGCTGGGATGAGGACGGCGCGGGGGTGCATGACGTGATCGGAACGCGCTGCGACCCCTACACCAATAACCTGCTGCACGGCGCGGATTATGACCGCTGCTGCCATTCCAACCTGGTCCGGGCGCTGGTGCGCGATGAAGGCCTGGGCGTCGCGGAGGCCGAGCGGCGCGTGCATGATGTGCTCAACGTGTTCATGTGCACCGGGTTCACGCGGGACACGCACCAGTATTTCATGAAGGCGAGCCCGGCGCGGCCCGGGGATTTCATCGAGCTGTTCGCGGAGATCGACCTGCTCGCGGCGCTGTCGGCGTGTCCGGGCGGGGACTGCGGCGG
>CAYFVF010000341.1:0-1802 GCA_964346335.1 uncultured Hyphomicrobiaceae bacterium | reverse complement strand
CGGGTTGAGCGCGCACATGATCGTGAACGCCGCAGCCGTCGACCGGCTAACGCCCGCCAGGCAATTGATCAGCACCGGCGCGCTCCGGTCCCATGCCATCACGAAGTCAATTACCGCCGTGACATGCTCGGCCGACGGCGCGGTCAAGCCCGGCTGCGGCGCGGCAATATCGTTCATGGTGAGGCGCAAGTGCCGGTCCGACGGCACGCCCGCCGGCGTCGCCAACGCGCGCATGACCTCGTCGTTGACAAGCGAAATCATGTGCCCCGGACGGGCCTGACCAGCCACGAGGTCCACCGCGTCGAGCGGGCAGACATAAAGCGTTTCAGGTGATGGCGTTTGCATGGCGTGGCCCGTTGGCGCGGACGCGCGTCCCCTTCTCTTCTGTTGGGGTCGCCCGCGCAGCCTGTCAAGCAAGAACCGCCCTTTCGACGAACGAGGCGTTGCACCGTATGGGCCACGCCGACATAATGTGCGCAGATTCAGAAACCTTGGAAAAATCCCGGGAGGAGCGCAGACATGTCCTATGACAAGGTTTATCCGGTTCCAGAAGAATGGGCGAATAATGCCTATGTGAACCGCGCCCAGTACGAGGAGATGTACCGGCAGAGCATCGAGAACCCGGACGAGTTCTGGCACCATCACGGCTACCGCATCGACTGGATCAAGCCGTTTACGACGGTCAAGAACACATCATTCGACCCGCACAACGTCGATATCCGCTGGTTTGAGGACGGCACGCTGAATGTCTGCGCCAATTGCGTCGATCGCCACCTCGAAACGCGCGGCGATCAGGTTGCCATCCTGTGGGAAGGCGACCATCCGGATATGGACCTCAAGATAACCTATCGCCAGCTTCACGAGCGGGTTTGCCGCTTCGCGAACGTCCTGAAAAAGCTCGGCATCAAGAAGGGTGACCGGGTCACGATCTACCTGCCGATGATCCCCGAGGCCGCTTACGCGATGCTGGCCTGCGCGCGCATCGGGGCGATTCATTCGGTCGTGTTCGCCGGCTTCTCGCCTGATGCACTCGCCGGACGGATCAACGACTGCGAATCCAACCTCGTGATCACATCCGACGAAGGCGTACGCGGCGGGCGCACCATCCCGCTGAAGGCGAACACCGACAAGGCGCTAGAGCACGCACCGAGCGTACAGAATGTCCTAGTCGTCAAGCGCACCAACGCCGACTTGTCTTGGACCGAGGGCCGCGATGTCTGGCTGCAAGACGAGATGGAGCAGGTCTCCGCCGAGTGCCCGCCGGAAGAGATGAGCGCGGAAGACCCGCTGTTCATCCTCTACACCTCAGGCTCGACAGGCCAGCCCAAGGGCGTGCTGCACACCTCGGGCGGTTACCTGGTCCAGACCTCGATGACGCACCAGTACGTGTTTGATTACAAGGACGGCGACATCTACTGGTGCACGGCGGACGTCGGCTGGGTCACCGGCCACTCCTACATCGTCTATGGCCCGCTGGCGAACGGCGCGACGACGCTGATGTTTGAGGGCGTGCCGAACTATCCCTCGCCGTCGCGTTTCTGGGATGTCGTCGACAAGCACCAGGTTAATACCTTCTACACCGCGCCGACGGCCATCCGCGCATTGATGGGCGCGGGCAACGAGCACGTCACCAAGACCAGCCGCAAATCGCTCAAGCTGCTCGGATCGGTGGGCGAGCCGATCAACCCGGAAGCCTGGCTGTGGTTCCATGACGTCGTTGGCGAGGGGCGCTGCCCGATCGTCGATACCTGGTGGCAAACCGAAACCGGCGGCATCCTGATCACCGCACTCCCCGGCGCGAT
>CAYFVF010000340.1:0-1808 GCA_964346335.1 uncultured Hyphomicrobiaceae bacterium | reverse complement strand
CGCCGGCGGAGCTGGAAGGCATTCCGACCGTTTGCGGCTCGCTGCGTCAGGCGGTTGACGCGCTCGACAAGGACCGCGAGTTCCTGAAGCGCGGCGGCGTGTTCACCGACGACCAGATCGACGGCTATATCGAGCTGAAGATGGAAGAGGTCGAGCAATTTGAGATGATGCCGCATCCGATCGAGTTCGACCTGTATTACAGCGTCTAAGCCGGGCGGCGATTGCAGGTGCCTCCCTGGGGCGGTCCGGCAACGGGCCGCCCTTTTTTCGCGTCAGAGCACGATGATCAATGTTCTCAAAAACTGCGAACCGGCTTCCACCTGAATCATTTGGATTTGTAGCTTCCTGTATCTAACGAAATAATGCGGCGGCTGTCAGTAGAGGCCTTCGTTAAGCGCGACTCGATATGGCCAATTAACGCTCGCGTTTCTCACATAGACCGTGTGGTACGTTACGAATGTTGTGGTTGGTGATGATCCACCCCGGCTCATGGCGGGAGCGGTCCTGCGATGAGGTGATCGACCATGAGCGCGGCGTGACTTTCCAACTTACTCTGGAAGAAGACACTCTGACGATGGCAGTTTCGGAACGGATGCAAGAGATGCGGACTGCGGCGGGTATTTCGCCGCTATATGCAAGTCGATACCTCACGCAGCCGCGCCTTCTGGCTGTCAGAGACCATGTGTTCGCTGCGATCAGTGACAAGCGGCACGGGGACGCGAGCCAATGGCGCCGCCTTGCCACGATGGATCCCTGCGAGCTTTCTGACTGGATCGAAGAAGTCTGGCGGACGGTCGAAGATTGCAACGAGGCTTGAGGCGTACCACTGAACGTTCGCGATACCATCAAGATGATCGAGTCGGACGGTTAGTACCAGATCGCGACGCGCAGCAGTCACCGGCAGTTCAAGCACCCGGACAAAGCGTGCCGTGTTATAACCGCCGGCAAGCCGTCCGACGATTTGGCCCCGGGACGCTCAACAGCGTATGAAAGCAGGCGGGGTTGAAGGATCAGGAGAACGACGAATGAGATATGCGGTCGTGATCGAGCAGGCGGACGGAAACTGTTCGGCTTATGTCCCGGATCTGCCCGGCTGCGTCGCCACCGGCGCGACTCCAGAACACGTCGAGCGAGAAATCCGCGAAGCCATCCGGTTTCATCTGGATGGGTTGGCCGAGGACGGTACGCCGCCGCCGGCTGCGAAGAGCACGCTTGCCTATGTCGAGGCTTAACCCGCGCGACAGCTAAAGCACGACGATCAGCACGAGGATCGAAATGAGGATCAACGCGATCGCCATGTAGCTCGTCAGCCCGATCTTCTCCAGGTATTCCGGCGCGTCGATCACGGCCGTGCGGATCGCAGGGATCAGCAGCAAGAGCCCCAGCAAGCCGAGCACGTAAAGCCCAACCGGCGGGAACGGATGCACGCACCGGCAGCCGTATGGGTCGACGAACATCAACCCCACCAGCGTCCCGGCGACCAGAAACACGATGAAGGACAGAACGCCGAGGCCGATCAACAAAGCAAAGCGGGCGTAATCCGCCAGCGTCATACGCACCTCCCCGTAGAAACGGGCAGATTAAACGGCATTCTCCTAAATTTATCGCTAACGGCTTAAACAGGGTTAACGCGGGCGGGATATCGCCGTGTTCAGGCGGCTTTCCACTTGATCGAGCAGCCCATCGACGGGATTTGTTCAGCCGGCCCCTCGCCTGTCCCGGCGACCTGTTTCATCGCCTCGTAAAGCTCGCGGCGGGCATCCGGAGCCGCGGGCTGCGCGCCGCTTTCGTCGAGCCGGCCGCGATAT
>CAYFVF010000339.1:0-1812 GCA_964346335.1 uncultured Hyphomicrobiaceae bacterium | reverse complement strand
AGGAATTGTCGTCGCCGTCGGATTGAATGCAGATGACCACGTTCGCGAGATCGGCTTGGCCTCGCGCGCGCTCGGGTGGGGCGTCCGCAGGGGCATGCTTCATGGCGCGGGCGACCGCCAAGATGGTCTTGTAGGCCGCGTCAACGAGCGGCGTGCGTGCCTTCGGCTGGAAATCCGCATCCCCCAACGGTTCCACCTCCCGGATCGGGGCGCGCTGGTAGATTGTATCGGCCCCCCGGCCATGAAACTGTACGAGGGTGAACCGGATTTGCTGGCTGTTGGGCTGATCTTTCAGGGTCGACATGAAACTAATAAACCCGTAAATATTCGTGGGCTTAAGGCGTGCCATCGACCCAGTCCAATCCGGAAAAAATACAACATATGTTTCACGCATGTTTTGTTTTTGGCTCCTTGAACGATAAAAGACGTTAGGTATTGCGCAACCGACCACGATTTTACTTGCCGAGATGCGGCGATCTGGAGCGCCGAGTTGCGCCATGCCATGCGTAGGCGCTGCTCACCTTTGGCGCTGTCGCGGGGCCGCCTGCGTTTCAGAACAACCACGCGCCCAATTGGCATATTCAACGCGTTGATCGCTTGATTTTGTGTGAGGCCAAGCCCATTCTCGCGATTTCGAACGCCCGGAAGCACGAACGGTTCCACGGAGCCTCGACATACCCATGATCATGCCAAGGAACATATCGTTGTCGGGACCGAAAGCGCGCGAGAAGGCTGTCCGCAAGGGAGAGCGCGCCGCGGCGAACCTGACCCAGGCGGGCATAACTCTGACGCACCGGCCGAAATTGGAGCGCAAGCCGCTGGTTCTGGCCAGCGCGTCGCCGCGCCGTCTGGCGCTGCTGGAGCAGATCGGCATAGAGCCGGACGCGCTGCGCCCGGCCTCGATTGATGAGACCCCGCGCAAGGGCGAGCGGCCCCGAACACTGGCGCGCCGCCTGGCCCGCGCCAAGGCTCAGGCATCGAAAGCGCGGCTGCACCGCGAACCGGAACTGGCAAATGCGTGCATCCTGGCGGCGGATACGGTTGTGGCGGTCGGCCAGCGCGTGCTGATGAAGCCGGAATATCTCGACGAGGCGGCGGCGGCGCTGCAACTGCTCTCCGGGCGATCGCACCGGGTTTACACGGCCGTATGCTTCATCACCGCCGACGGCGCGGTGCGCATGCGGACTGTCGAGACGCGCGTGCGCTTCAAGCGGCTCAGTTCCGAGGAAATGGAATCCTACCTCGCCAGCGGGGAGTGGCGCGGCAAGGCTGGCGGCTACGCCATACAGGGAATCGCCGGTGCGTTCGTACAAAAGATCGTGGGGTCATATTCCGCGGTCGTCGGGTTGCCGCTGAACGAGGTTGTGGGGCTTCTGGTCGGCGAAGGGCTGCCGGTCTATTTCGGCTGGCTGAACCGCGCCGAGATCGATCCGGCGTGAGGCGGCATGGCGGCGAAGAAAGCGAAACCTGGACGCAAGACACAGACCAGCGCCGGGACATGCCCGATCTGTGGCAAGCCGCGCGATGAGCAATATCGCCCGTTCTGCTCGCGGCGCTGCGCGGATGTCGATCTGGGGCGGTGGCTGTCGGAAAGCTACGCCATGCCGCTGCCGGACAGTGAAGCCATCGGCGACGACGATGAACCCGAGCGTTAAAGCGTATCTCTCGCAGGCCCGTAAGCGATGGCAAATCCGATCTACCCGGCGATCACGGCGGCGGCCCTGTCCATCGCGGACGAGGCGCCCGAGGCGGTGATCAGAGGTCGCGCGTCATGCGCCGGACATTATGGAGCATGCCCGCGCGGCCCTGGAC
>CAYFVF010000338.1:0-1818 GCA_964346335.1 uncultured Hyphomicrobiaceae bacterium | reverse complement strand
GGGTCACGGGCACGTTCCTGGCGGGGCTGATCGTCCTGCTGCCGATCGTGCTGACTGTGGTCATCATCGCGTGGCTGGTCGGCATCCTGCGCGACGCGCTCGGGCCGGGGACCTTCCTGGGTGAGCTTCTGCGTCGCGGCGGCAGCGCGCTGGTTCAAAACGACACGCTGGCGTTCTGGCTGGGCGTCGTGATCGCGCTGTTCGGCATCTGGCTGCTGGGCGCCATCGTGCGTACCGAGGCGCGGCGCGGCGTTCAAGGGGCGATGGACCTGATGTTCGCCCGGTTGCCGCTCGTGAAGAGCATCTACAATCCCGTGTCCCGCGTCATACGTCTTGCCACGGAGAAAGGCGGCAACGACCTGTCCGGCATGGATGTCGTCGCCGTTCGTTTCGGCGGCGAAGATGGCACGCACATTCTCGCGCTGCTCGCCAGCAACGATTATTACTACATCGGCGATCTGCGCCGCGTTATGGTCTATTTGCCGACCGCGCCGTTCCCGATGACGGGCGGGCTGATCCTGGTGCCGGAGGAGAATGTCACGGTCGTGCCCGGAATGCGCGTTGATGATCTGCTCAAGGTGTATTTCTCCCTTGGTGCGCTTGCACCCGAAAGCATGCCGGCCAACATGCTGCAGGTGCGCCCGGAAAAGGCCGCGCTGACAGAGGCGGACGTCGCTGGCCGGGCCGCCCCGGGCGATGCCCCGGAGCCGACAAGCGAAGAGACTGACGAGAGCAAACGCTAAGGACGCTCGAGAATGCAGGCAAAGAACGTATACGAGGAAAGCGAGATCACGACGCGGTTGAGCAAGGCTCTGCCGGCCTGGCGCTACGAGGGCGGGCAACTACGGCGCACCTACCGCACCCACGGCTTCAAGGCGGCTGTGATGGTGGCCAACGCGGTCGCGCACCTGGCCGAGGTCGCGTGGCACCATCCCGACATCAAGATTTCGTTCGGGCAGGTCGAGGTCGCGCTGGAGTCCCACGACGCCGGCGGCATCACCGACCGCGATTTTGAGTTGGCGGCCAAGATCGAGCAGATGATAATGTGGCAGCCCGGCAAGGAGGGCGGCGCGCTGAGCGGGACGCCGGAGGGCGAGGCCCTTGCGCGCTACCTGAAATACGACGCCTGAACAGCGCCTGAGCGTGTTTTGCGGAGCGCATTGTGACAATCGACACAGCCTTCCAATCCGGCCTGAGGCTCGCCGACGCGCCACGAGAGGCGCAAGGCCTTGCCGCGCCTGATGTCATCTTCGTGCGCGATCTGGTGCTGCCGTGCCGAATCGGCATCCACGACGATGAGCAGGACGGCCACCAGCGCATCCGCTTCAGCGTCGAGATCGCGGTCGAGGCCGGGGCCGTGCGCGACCGGCGCGGGCCTGTCGTGTGCTATGACGCGATCATCGCCGCGATACAGGGCGTCATCGACGCCGGCCACATCAAGCTGGTGGAGACGCTGGCCGAGCGCGTGGCAGCGGCCTGCCTGGCGCTTGACGGCGCGCAGCAGGTGCAGGTGCAGGTTGAAAAGCTGGACCGTGTGCCGGGCGCGGCGCTCGGCGTGGCGATCACGCGCACCCGCGCGCCGGATGAGCCTGACAACGTGGTGCCGCTGAACCCCGCCACGGGCGACTGACAGGGCTGGCCGCCTTTACGCGCGGCGGACAATGCTTCTCTCCCTTCGACGATTCCCTCCACGCTCTCGCTCGCAACACATTGCGAGCCGCGATGCCGTATCCGCCAGCTGTGGAGAATACCCTCGCGGCGCCCACATCTGTGACATATCAGCGACAGTCGCGATTGTCTGCGGCGTGAAACCTCTCG
>CAYFVF010000337.1:0-1825 GCA_964346335.1 uncultured Hyphomicrobiaceae bacterium | reverse complement strand
TGGCGGCAATACCTGATCTTCAACGATCAGCTCTGGCCGGTCTCGGCCTGATCCGCGATCAGCAAAGGTTGAACAGATTTGTGGACGTCCCCGCCTGACAATGCGGGCGGCATTGCCGTATCTATTGCGGGCGCACCGTCAGATATTTCCGAGCAGAGGGGCGACACAGACATGACCAGAGACGAAATCCTCGCGCTTGCGGGGATGCCGCCGGGCAATCCGAGCTACCCGCACGGCCCCTACCGCTTCATCAACCGGGAATATTTCAACGTCATCTTCGAAAGCGACCCGGCGGCGATCCGCGCCATGGTCCCCGAACCGCTCATGCCCGATGGCTCCAACACCGCCATCTATGAATGGATCAACATGCCCGACAGCTCCGGCTTCGGCGCTTATCAGGAATCCGGGATCGTCATCCCGTGCACGCTGGACGGCGAACCGGTGAACTACACCGCGATGATGTTCCTGAACATCGAGCCGCCCATCACCGCCGGACGCGAAATCTGGGGCTTTCCGAAGCGCTGGGGCGAGCCGTCGTTGCGCGTCGAGAAAGATACCTTGACCGGAACCCTGTCTTATGCCGGGCAGCGGGTGGCGATGGGGACCATGGTCTACAAGCATGACACCGCCTGCGATGACCCGGCCGAATGCGCGGCGAAGCTGGCCAAGACCACCGTCAACCTGAAGCTGATCCCCTGCGTCACGGGCGGCCCGCGGATCGCCGAGCTGGTCGCGTTCAAGATGACCGACATTACCGTCAAGGGCTTCTGGCGCGGGCGCGCGCGGCTTCATCTGGTGCCGCATGTCAATGCGCCGGTCGCGGACCTGCCGGTGCGCCGCGTCGTCGAGGGCCAGCACATCGTCGCAGACCTCTCGCTGCCCTACGGACGCATCGCATACGACTATCTCGCGTGACTGCGCTTCGGCGCAGCAACCGGACCCATAACCCGAAAAAGGCCGATCACATGGCACAGACACCCAAACTCGTTAACATCGCCTTGCAGGGCGGCGGCGCCCACGGCGCTTTCACCTGGGGGGCTCTGGATCGCATTCTCGAAGACGGGCGGTTGCAGATCGCCGGCGTCTCGGGCACCTCGGCCGGCGCGATGAACGCGGTAGCGCTGGCTGACGGGTACACCCGCGCCGGCCCCGAGGGCGCGCGCGCGGCGCTCGATCACTTCTGGCGCGCCATGAGCGACGGCGCCAAGAACAGCCCGTTGAAACGTACGCCCTACGACGTTCTGACGGGAAATTGGGGGCTTGAGAACAACCCCATGTATCACGTGATGGACTCGCTCTCGCGGCTGGCCTCGCCCGCTCAGCTTAACCCGATGAACATCAATCCGCTGCGCGATCTGGTGGAAAAGAGCATCGATTTCGACATGGTGCGAAATTGCACGGCGTTCAAACTCTACATCTCGGCCACCAACGTGGAGACCGGCAAGGTCAAGGTGTTCCCGCGTGAGTCGCTCACAGCCGACATGGTGATGGCCTCGGCCTGCCTGCCAAATCTCTACAAGGCTGTCGAAATCGACGGCGTGCCCTACTGGGATGGCGGCTACATGGGCAATCCCGCTCTGTTCCCGTTTCACGGCGAGACCGGCACCGACGACATCATGGTGATCCAGGTCAACCCGATCGAGCGCAAGGGCGCACCGGACACGCCCCAGGAGATCCAGAACCGGATCAACGAGATCAGCTTCAACGGCAGCCTGTTGAAAGAGCTGCGCGCGATCGACTTCGTCGACCGGCTGATCTGCCAGGGCAAACTGTCGGCGGACGAATACCGTCAGGTGCGGGTGCATATCATCGAGAACCAGGCGGA
>CAYFVF010000336.1:0-1840 GCA_964346335.1 uncultured Hyphomicrobiaceae bacterium | reverse complement strand
CGGGGTCATCGGGCGCTCACCCGCCCAGCCGTGCGGCTCGGCATCGTAATCGGCCGCGTCCGGTAATAACCGCCGCGCTATCTCGGTCAGCTTCTTGATGCGCGCCTCAACCACCCGCTTGTCGCCGCGTGCGAACTCTGCGAACCCGGCCACGCGAAAACGCTCGCCGAGCCGGCAGAACACCATCTTGTTGGCCGCATCGGTGATGTTGACAGCCGGCGCGCCCTGACGCGCGGGCAAGGTGATGCTGAAACCCTTGATCGGATAGATTGGCAGGTGCAGCCCCGCGGTGCGCCCCAGCGCTTCGGCATCGGGGCCGGCGGCGAGCACATAATGGTCCGCGCCCATTTGACCTTCGGAGGTATCCAGCCCGCTGATTGATCCGTTGTCCCGCACGATACGGCGCACCTGCACGCCGGTGTGGGTCCGCACGCCCAGCTCGTTCTCGCACACATCCATGAGCGCGCGGCAAAAGCGCCCGGCATCGCCTGCCTCGTCGCCCGGCGCATAGACGCCGCCTGCGAAATCCTGGCCATAAGCAGCAAGCGCGGGGTCGAGCGCGATACACGCTTCGCGGCTCAGACGGTGCTGTTCCACGCCCGCCTCGCGCTTCATGGGAATTGCCTCGGCGGCCTGATCAAGCGCTTTTTCGCTGCCGTGGAGCACGAGCTTGCCCGTGCGGCTGTAATCGAATTTCAGGCCATGCTCGGCGAGCAGCGCATGGAGCGCATCGCGCGATTCCACCGACAGCGCCAGCGCCGCGCGCGCGTTGCGCTCGAACCGCGATGCGGTGCAGTTACGCAGGAACTGCGCGCCCCAGCGCATCAGCTTCAGGTCGAACAGCCGCGTCATGACATAAGATGGCTCAAGCCCAGCGATGATGCGCGGCAGCTTCGGCACAAGTTCGGGGCGCGCCATCGGCTCGACATAGGAATAGCTGAGCTGGCCGCCATTGGCGAAGCTCGTGCCCTCGCCGCTGCCGTCGCGGCTATCGAGAATTTCCACGTCGTGGCCTGCGCGCGCGAGGTAGTAAGCCGCCGTCACGCCCGCGACGCCCGCGCCGATGATAATGATGCGCATTGCGCCTCCTTACTCGTCCTCCGACAGCAGGTCCGGCCGCCGGGCGCGCGTCAAGGCAAGCGCCTGCTCGCGCCGCCACCGCGCAATCCGGCCGTGATCGCCGGACAGAAGCACGTCAGGGATTGCGCGCCCCTCCCAAACCCGTGGGCGGGTGTAGTGCGGATACTCCAGCAGGCCGGTCTCGAAGCTCTCTTCAGCGAGCGAGGCGCGCTCACCTATCACGCCGGGCAGCAGCCGGACACAGGCGTCGATCAGCACCATCGCGGGCAGTTCGCCGCCCGACAGCACATAATCGCCGATCGAGATTTCCTCGGCGTCGCGCGCATCGAGCACGCGCTGGTCCACGCCCTCGAAACGCCCGCAGAGCAGCAGCGCGCCCGGCCCGGCGCTCAATTTCCGAACGCGCGCCTGAGTGAGCGGCGTGCCCCGCGGCGAAAGATAAATCAGCGGCAGCGCGGGGTCCCGTGCGCGCGCTCTGTCGATTGCCGCGCCAACCACGTCCGGGCGCATGACCATGCCGGGGCCGCCGCCTGCGGGCGTGTCATCCACCGAGGCGTGCTTGTCGGTGGCGAAATCGCGGATATTGATCGCCTCCAGCGCCCAGACGCCGTCTTGCAGCGCCCGGCCTGACAGGCTCTCCCCCAGTGGTCCGGGGAACATTTGCGGGTAGATCGTCAGCACGCGGGCGCGCCACGGCACGCTTGCCTCGCCTGATTTCGGCAAATCACTCATCCGGGCGTGATAGTCTCTCAAGCAGAAC
>CAYFVF010000335.1:0-1844 GCA_964346335.1 uncultured Hyphomicrobiaceae bacterium | reverse complement strand
GCCCCGCCGTGCCGTTGCCGCAGGCCGCGACCACCTTCAGCCGGCGCGTCAGCCTCGGCCGGTCGGTCAGATCGGCGATGTACCGCTCTGCCATGTCCGGCACCCGGATATAGCGCCCGCCGCCCGGCATCTCATATTCGCCCTCAAGCACCATGCGCCGCAGCGCATCCATCTCGTCCGGCCCGAAGGTGAGCGGGGCTTGCATCCCCATCTTGATGCCGGACCAGCCGTTCGGGTTGTGGCTCGCCGTGATCATCGCCACGCCCTCGACCTCCAGCGCGAACTGCGCGAAATACGCAACCGGCGACAGCGCCAGCCCGATATCATGCACCTCAGCGCCGCCCGACAGCAGCCCGGCGATCAGCGCCTGCTTCACCGCGCAGGAATAGGAGCGGTAGTCGTGCCCCACGACGATTCGCGCCGGCACGCCGTGCGCGCGCATCACGCTTGCCAGCCCCGCGCCGATGACCTGGAAGCCCGGCAGGTTGATGTCTTCCGGGTAGCGCCAGCGCGCGTCGTATTCGCGAAAGCCGGAGGGTTTGATGTAGGGGAACTGTTCGAATTCGGCGGTGTTCGGCGTCAGGTCGGTACGCGGCTTGAGGCTCATGGCGGTCCCGTGCTCTGGGCGGGCGCGCCACTTGAATCTTGAGATTCAGCGCAACGTCACTGCGTCAGGGTGAGCCGCCGCCCGCTCATCTCGAACCGGCTTAGCCGATTTATGAAACTCATGCCAAGGAGATTTTGCCTCAGCCGACCCGGGCCGGTCACCACCGCTTCCACCTGGCGAACGACGATATCGCCGATGCGCACCTCATCGAGTATGACGGGCGCGACGGCCGTGGCCCCGTTGGCGGTTTCGGTCTCCTTGGTGAAAGGCAGGTCGGAGGGCTGGAGGCCCAGGCTGAGCGCGGTCTTGTAAGTGAGCGCCACATATGTTGCGCCGGTGTCGGCCATCATCTCCACGGGCATGCCGTTGATGTCGGCGGCCACGCTGAAATGTCCCAGCGCATTGGCCTTGAGCGTCACGCTGCGCGCGGGCTGCTCGACCGAGGCGGTGCGCACGCCCGCGCCCGCCTGCGCCGGCACCACCTGTGCTTGCCAGTCCTGCGCGGCGTCGGGTTGCGCCACCTGCGCGATGGACAGACTGCGATGCGCCTGCTCGAAATACAAATAACTGATGAACGCCGCGACAACGCCCGCAACGACAGGCGCGGCGCCCAGTACGCCCGGAAAGCGCCTCATGGCCCGATATGTACCCTCAACTCCTGCACCCAAACGGGAAACGCCCGCTGCATTTACCCCCGCAGCATCAAGGTGTCTCCCGAGAACTCATAGGAACGCAATCGGCTTAAGAAACTCATACCGAGCAGGCTTTTTGACAGCGCGCCGGGCTGGGTGATCAGCGCCTCGACATTGCGCCGGCGCACCGGTCCCACCGCCACCTCCGCCAGCCGCAACCGCGCGGCATAGGCCCGGCCATTCGCGGTTTGCACCGGCACGTTGTAGCTGATGCCTTCCAGGTCCACGCCCGCAAGGCGCGCGTCCTCGGCCCGCAGCACCAGCGCGGAAGCCCCGGTGTCCACGATCATGTCGATCTGCTGGCCCGCCACGGTGACCTCGGCCGTGAAATGCCCGTCCCAGCCGCGGCGCACGCGCACCGCCTGCTCCTCGCCGATCGTCTTCACGCTCATCTGCGAGCCGCGCGGCAGCAACTCCCCGGCCACCCGCTCGGCAACCGTCAGCAGCTCGGCGCGATAGGCATACACCCCGACCAGCAGCAGCATCAGCATCAGCCACGACGCGATGTCCCGCGCCGCGCGGCCGATCCGCCCGCGATACGCGCC
>CAYFVF010000334.1:0-1844 GCA_964346335.1 uncultured Hyphomicrobiaceae bacterium | reverse complement strand
CATTCATTCAGTTCTGGCCCTACAACCTCAGCTTCACGCTCGACAATTACCGCTTTGATCTGATGGACGGCGGCGGCTGGGATGCTTACACCAATTCCATACGCATGGCGGGCTGGACAGCGCTGTTCGGCACGGCCATCGTCTTTCTCGGCGCCTATGTCATCGAGAAGGGGCGGCGGATGCCACGCCTGCGTTCGACGGTGCATTTTCTCGGGATGCTGCCGATGGCGGTGCCCGGGATGGTGCTGGGGCTGGGCTACGTCTTCTTCTTCAACCTGCCGGGTAATCCGCTAGGCTTTCTGTACCACACCATGGCGATCCTGGTGCTATCGACCATCGTGCACTATTACACCGTCAGCCATCTGACAGCCGTCACGGCGCTCAAGCAGATCGACCCCGAATTCGAATCCGTTTCCGCCTCGCTGAAGGTTCCGGCTTATCGCACGTTTTTCCGTGTCACATTGCCGGTGTGTGCCCCTGCCGCGCTGGACATCTCGGTTTACTTCTTCGTCAACGCCATGACGACCGTGGCCGCGGTGGTGTTTCTGTATGGGCCGGATACCACGCTGGCCGCCGTGGCGGTGCTGAACATGGATGATGCCGGGGACATTGCGCCCGCAGCGGCGATGGCCATGATGATCGTGTATACCTCGGTCGCGGTGAAGCTGCTGCACTGGCTGCTGACGCGCGGCATCGCGGCGCGGGCTCAGGCCTGGCGACAGTGAACGCGGAGCAGCTTTGAGCAATCACTTCGATGTCGCCATCATCGGTGCAGGCATTGTTGGGCTGGGGCAGGCGCTCGCGGCGGCCCGGCGCGGCAAGCGGGTGGTGGTGCTGGACCGCGATGCGCAGGCGAATGGCGCATCGGTGCGCAATTTCGGTTTTGTCACCGTCACGGGCCAATCAGCGGGCGAAACATGGGCGCGGGCGCGCCGCAGCCGCGACGTCTGGGCCGACATCGCGCCGAAAGCCGGGATCGAGGTCGCGCATAGTGGTCTTGCTGTGCTGGCGCGGCGGCCGGAAGCAGCGGCGGTTCTAGAGGCGTTCGCGGACACCGAGATGGGCGCGGATTGCGGCCTGATGGGCGCGGATGCGGCGCGCGGGGCGTTTCCCGAGCTGGCGCCCGAAGCGCTGAGCGCCGCGCTGTGGAGCCCGCATGAGTTGCGGGTGGAATCGCGCGAGGCGGTGCCTAAGCTCGCCGCCTGGCTGGAGGCGGAATTCGGCGTGGTGTTCAGGCGCCAATGCGTGGTGCACGCGGTCGCGCCGCCGCATATAGAGACAAGCGCGGGCAGGGTTGCAGCCGAAGCAGCGATCGTCTGCCCGGGGGACGACTTCGTCTCGCTCTATCCCGAGCGGCTGGCGCGTTTCGGTCTGACCCGCTGTCAGTTGCAGATGCTGCGCGTTGCGCCGCCTCACGCGGGCTGGCGCTTGCCCGGCGGCGTCATGTCGGACCTGAGCCTTGCACGCTATCCCGGCTATGCGGCGCTGCCCGAGGCGCGCAGCCTTAACGCGCGGCTGGAAGCGGAGCAGCCGGAGCATCTTGCCCACGGCATTCACCTTATTGCGGTGCAGGGCACCGACGGATCGCTCGTGATCGGCGACTCCCATCATTATGCTCCGACGCCGCCGCCGTTTTCCGATGCGCGGGTCGACGCGCTGATCCTGGAAGAGTGCGAAGCCGCGCTCGGCCATCGCCTCGGCCCGGTGCTGGAGCGCTGGACCGGCACCTACGCGAAAGCGCAGGATCGCGAGGCGCTGATCGACGCGCCGTGCGAGGCCGTGCGTCTCGTGGTCGTGACGAGCGGCACCGGCGCTTCGACCGCCTTCGCGCTGGGCGAGGAGGT
>CAYFVF010000333.1:0-1847 GCA_964346335.1 uncultured Hyphomicrobiaceae bacterium | reverse complement strand
CCGTCGGCCTTGGCCATTTTCGCGCCCAGCGCGATCACGCCCATCGAGAACGCCACCTCGCGTTCATGCAGATCGGCTGCCTCGTCGTTCTCGCGGTCGATGGCAAGATGCCCGGCCAGCCCGCCCAGCAACGCGCCAAGCGGCCCGCCAAGGGCAAGCCCCGTGGCCGCGCCCGCGATTTTTCCCCAGATCGACACCGGTTCGCTCCATGACACGCGCCCGCTTCGCCGCGCGCAGGCGCTTTACGTTAACGTCAGGCACTGCTAGCGTCAAAAAGCGTGTGCCGCGCTGCCTTGACCCCCGACTAGACACCAAGGCGCGGCGCGACGCAACGCCGTGCGGCGCCCCGCGCCACACTCGCGCAATCAAAACGACGGGAGGAAATCCGAATGCGTATCTCACCGCTCTTTGCTGTCGGCTTGCTGAGCTTGTTGTTCGTGCCATCGGAGGCAGCGGCGGCCGAGCCGTATGGCGTCTGGCGTCACCCCGATAACGGATCGCTGGTGCGCATGTATGAGTGCGGTAGCGGTCTGTGCGCCAAGATTATCAAGGTGCAAGATTCGGGGCGCAAGGACGTCAACAACCCCGACCCCGAAAAGCGCTCACGCCCGGTCGAAGGCGTCGTGATCATGAACGGCGCGCAGAAGACCGGCCAGGACACCTGGGAAGGCCAACTCTACAACACCCAGAACGGCAAGACCTATACCGGCGTCATTACCGTGCAAGGCCCGAAAACGCTGGAGCTGGAAGGCTGTGTCCTGGGCGGACTGCTGTGCCAGGGCGTGACATGGTCCCGCGTCAGGTGAAACGCATACGCCGGGCGGGCAATGTGAGCACGCCACGCCCGTCCACCGCGATGGCGCGGCCGGCGCGAAAACCCGGCGGAAATAACGCGACGAGCCAAAATTTCTCTTGACGTACATTCGCAGTCGTTCTTGTTTCTTGATATGTAAATTTTGACAAGCGAGTGTGCGTCATGAACTTTGCTGCGCGCCTGGGCCTTGTTCTGGCCATGGCTTTCGCTGTGCCGGTCGCGGCCGAGCCGGCTCAAACCCCGGTGCCGGCCACGACAGGCGCTCTCACCGTCGAGTGCGAACGCAAGGGCGTCACCTGCGGCGCGCTGGAAAGCTGTGCCGAGGCTTGTGGCTTTTTGCGTCAATGCGGAATGAAGAAGCTGGACCGGGACACGGACGGTATCCCGTGCGAAACGCTGTGCACCCGGCCATGCGACGCGCAAGGGTGATGGCGGTCCGCCACCGCGACCGCTACGCGGCGTCTTCTTGCGCCACGTCGCCGGACCCGCTGTCCGGCGCCTGCCACGACGGCGTGTCCTCCAACATCCCGAGGGCGTGGAGATAAGTGGTCAGCACCGCTTCCTCCTCCTGGCGCTCATGCGCCTCCTTCTTGCGCATCTGCACGATCTTGCGCAGCGCCTTGGTGTCGAAGCCCTGCCCCTTCGCCTCGGCGTAAACCTCGCGCAGATCGGCGGCAAGCGCGGCTTTTTCCTCTTCCAAGCGCTCAATGCGCTCGATGATCGCGCGCAACTGTTGCCGGGTGGTGTCGTGAAGTTCGCTCATGCTTGCGGCCTGTTTCTGCTGGGGATCTGGACACGGAGGCGAACCGGAACGTGCCCGATCCGCGATTTCCTGACAGCGTAAGCCGCCGCCTGATGCCCCTCAAGCAGCGGGGCCGCGTTATCCAGAACCTTCAGCCGCGATGTGGATGAGCGCGGTTCAGCGACCCTCGCCATGCGCGTCCTGGAACCGCTCGGCCTGCTCCGGCGTCGCCTCGGTCTGATACTTCGCCTTCCACTCGTCATAGGGCATCCCGTAGACGAGTTCGCGCGA
>CAYFVF010000332.1:0-1899 GCA_964346335.1 uncultured Hyphomicrobiaceae bacterium | reverse complement strand
GGACGATTGGCGCTAACCTGGCGACGAATGGCCCGGACACGCCGGCGACCGCACTGTCGGGCGGCGCAATGCCGCAAGATGGTGCGAGCGGTGACATCAACCTGCACGTCCGCCTGAGACCAGCCCGCCCGTTCGCAGCAGGCGCGTACAGCAGTATCCTCACGATCGCTCTGGAGCCGTCACCGTGAGCCCGCAGCGCGCGGACGGCGCAAGTCGACAAGCAGCATATGCGGCACCGTCAATGCCGCCAGCGCCACGAAGATTGCCGCAAGCATGGCCTGCCCCAGCGCCAGGTGCGGCCATGCCAGAGCACCGGCGACCACGCCCACGATTGTCAGCGGCGCATAGGGCGATGACAGGCGCAAGAACGCCCCCGCCGAGTGCGGCTTCAACTCATCGCGAACCGCCAGCATGTGCCGGGGGCTGTGCAGTCCGCACCAGTATGTCACGAAAAACACCAACGGCGCGGCGAACACCGCCAACACAAGTGTTGCCGCCATCTCCATGGCCGCTGCGGGACGCGTCCAGGCCGTCACCAGCACGATCAATGCAGCCGCCTGCAACAGCGGTATACACGCCGCGGCCATCGTTTCGGCTGTGGCGACCGCCACATCACCGGGGACCAGCCACGTGAAAATCTCGATGACCGGATCACGATGCAAAAGCGCGGGCGCGGTGATGATCGCCAGCCCGATGATCGTGCGCGGCAACAGCGGAATATCGCGCTTCCAGTCTCCGGCGAAGTGATACCCCGACATGGCAATGAAAACCGGCAACGCGAGTTGCGGCAGCGCAAACCAAAGGCCCGCGAAGAACACGGCCAAAGCGATATACAGCCCAAGAAACGCGGTGAGCGCGCGCGGCGTGCCGATCGACCAGCGCCGATGCGCCAGCGCCACGTCGAACGCGCCGTGCGGCACCCCCAGCAGGAGCATCGCCGCGCCGGCCAGCAGCGGCGCATCCATCAGCGAAAACCCGGCGTCGAATGTCGCGGGCAACGCGATGGCAAGGGCCAGCGCCGTGTAACCGAGCCGATGCCACTGATACGCCGCGAGATACGGGATTTGCGCGGCGCGGGTATTCAAGGCGGGGAGCATAGGCATGAGAGGTTAGCCTCATCAGGCGTTTAGAAACAAACGCGAAGAAGGCGCGGGCCAGCATCTGCCAGCCCGCCCCCGATCTTGAAGGTCACTGCTACTCGGCAGCAGCAGGGGTCATCCTGCCGGACCCCATCTCCATCTCGGACTTGCGCACGGCGATCATGTAGATCACCACGCCGAAGACGGCCTTGGCGACAATGTCCGCGATCGTGTAACCGACCTGCACGGCCACGTTCGCAACATCACCTGTCAGGCCGATCATCGGGAAGATGAACACGACCGGGTAAAATGCCCAAGATGCCAGCACCAGCCAGCGCGCGCCGTCCACCAAACCGCGGACGTTTTCCGGCTGCGACTGGATGGACTTGCTGAGGCCCACGAACAGCTCGTAGACGATCCACAGGAACGGGATCATCGACAGGCCCCACCACAGCCAGCGCGTGCCAGCATCCGTGGAGATCTCGCCCGGATAGCCCAACACGATCATGACGGCAGCCAGCAGGCCGAGCCGCGTAGCCTTCGACCAGGTCTCGGACGAGGAGAGCTTCATCACCAGGATCAGCTCGACCATCAGCAACGGCACGGTCAGCAGCCAGTCAACATAGCGATACGCGTCGTTGAATGGCTCGCCGCTGGCCTGAAGCCCGCCCGCCTCAGTGAAGACGTAAGCCGCTTCCCAGCTCTCGGCGATGCGGAAGTAGTGGTATAGCGCGATGGCTGTCACCAGCCCGGTAATCGTCACGGCTGGCTTGTAAGCATCCGAGACCTGCGATCGGCCGAGCCAGAAGAACAAGGTCGC
>CAYFVF010000331.1:0-1906 GCA_964346335.1 uncultured Hyphomicrobiaceae bacterium | reverse complement strand
CACCGGCCGCAGGGGTCTGCGTCAGCGCCGAAGCGCGTCGCGCTTGTCGTGGACTGCGCCAGCGAGATCATTATCGCGCACGCACGCCTGGTCCGCGAGGCACGGTCACACGGGCACGAGGTGTTCTGCTTAGCGCGCGAGGACGCGGAAAGCTTCCGGGCTGTTTCCGCGCTGGGCGTGACGCCGATGCCGCTACCCGCCGATGGGCGGGAAAAGCATGATATCCGTGCGCTCAGCCTTGCCCTTTCCAGTCTCGCGCCAGACGTGCTAGCCGCGCTGTCGTGGCCTGCGGGGCGGCTTGCCATAGCGGCGGCGGCAAGGGCGCAGGTTGGCCGCATCGTGGCGGCGTTTCCGGAACTTGCAGGCGCGCTGGCGCCCGGCGCGAATGATGGCCGCTTGCGCCGGGAGTGCGCGGCCCTGCTGTCGCGCTGTCACGCAGCGATCGTGCCGGGGCTGGAGCGTGACCCGGTGGTCGATGGCCGGAGCATCCTGCCGCCGGGGTTGCAGCCGTGTTTCATCGCTGGGCCGGGCGTCGATCCGGCGCGGGTCAGCCATGTTCCGCTGGCGCCGCTGACCAAGGGGATCGTCTTCCTGGCGATCGCATATCCGGGCAGCGAACCGGGCATAGCCGCTTACTGCGAGAGCGCGCGCCAGCTCGGTGTGCGCAGCGGCGGCGCGGTCTTCTTGACGGTTTCCCCGCCCGATGCCGAGCCATCGAACGAGGTGCTGCGGCTCATGAAAGCCTATCGTGGCACGGTGCGCTATCTTGGCCCGCGCGAGGACATAGATCGGCTGTTGGCACGTGCGCATGTGGCTGTTTTCCCGTCCGAGACGCCATGCCTGCCCGGAGAAATCGCGCGCGCCGTCGCGGTTGGCCGGCCGGTTATCAGCGTCGATGTGCCCGCGCGGCGCGGCATGGTGGCTGACAATGTCAATGGTCGCAGGGTCGCGCCGGACGATGTCGAGGCATTGTCATCGGCCATGCTGAGCGTCATGCGCCGGCCGGACTTGATTCCACCTTACGCCAAGCAGAGCCGCCGGATCGCCACGCATCAACTCGACATTAGCGGCATCGTCGCGGCCCAATTCGCCGCGCTCGGGCTGTGAGGGAGGCAGCCATGAACAGTCATCCGAATGAACAGCCGTTGCCCGCGGACGCGGCGGCGGTACTGCGTTACTGGTTCGAGGAGTTGACGCCGGAGCAGTGGTGGCGCGACCGGACGCTTGATCACCAGATCGCCGCTCGATTTCTCGATCTTTATCACCGCTTGCGGCGCAATGTGCCAGCGGACTGGCGCGAAACGCCGCGCGGCATGCTGGCGGCGGTGCTGGTGCTCGATCAGTTTCCGCGCAACATGTTTCGCGGAACAGCCGCGGCGTTCGCCACGGATGCTAGGGCGCGGGCGCTCGCGGAAGAGGCCGTGCGGCGGGGCTTCGACGCGGCGCTCGGCGTGGAGGAAAAGCTGTTTTTGTATTTGCCGTTCGAGCACAGCGAGGATGCGGCGGATCAGGCCCGCGCAGTTGACTTGATCAACGCGCTGGGCAATGCGCAGTACACGGAGCTCGCCAAGCAGCACCAGGCGGTGATCGAGCGCTTCGGGCGCTTTCCTCAGCGCAATGCCGCGCTTGTGCGCGTCTCCACGCCCAAGGAAGAGGCATTCCTCGCGGCAGGCGCCGCGCATTGGTAGTCGCGGAGGCGGATCAGAACGGAATTTCGTCGTCCAGGTCCTGGTCGAAGCTTTCTGCCGGCTGATTGCTGCCGCGCGATCCGCCTGAAGACCCGCGCTCATAGCTGCTCTGGCCACCGTCGCGCATACCCATGCCCTGGCCAGACTCCGCGCCGCCGCCCGAGCGCCCGTCGAGCATGGTCAGCGCGCCGTTGTAGCCCTGCAGCACGACCTCGGTG
>CAYFVF010000330.1:0-1907 GCA_964346335.1 uncultured Hyphomicrobiaceae bacterium | reverse complement strand
CGCCCGGTTTGAAGCCGATCTTCGATGGCGGACGTTTGGCCGCGGTCGCGGACACGGTCAGCCGCGTTGTCAAATCGAGACGCCCATCCCGGAGATACTCAAATACGATATACAGCGTCATCACCTTCGTGAGCGAAGCGGGATAGCGCGAGGCGCGCGCATTGCTCGCATGCAGCGTCGTGCCGGTGTTGGCGTCGATGATGATGGCGGCCTTGGGCGGCGAGTAGGCGAGCGCGGGGGCCGCCGCGCCGGCCACGACAATGCAGGCCGTAGCTAACATACTGGCAATACGACAAAAAAAGCGGGTCGACCCGCGCGGTGAGACCCGTCGGCGTAACGCGGGAACGAGAACGTGCAAACGCATGAACAACTCCATTACAAACAACGCGCAGCCCGCGCGGCGATGTGCATCAGCCCGCGGTCACGCAATATGGGCGCGGCTTCGGAGCATGCTGCAATCACCCTTAACACAACGTTATGGTTGCAGGCGGCAGGAGTGTGGCAACTGGCGCCAGACGTTTGCGCGGGCGCTTTTCGCGGCGGGCGTTTTTCGCTATCATTCCGATCAGTGCGCGGGCAGTTTCATGCGGTCTGTGAGCGCGGCGAAACGACGGGGATGTTGAAGACGGGCGCGCGGCACCATACTGTGAAGGAATGCTTCGCAGCCCGGCTTGGAATGATCATCGCGCCCGTGTGCGCGGCGGAGGATTGCGCAGAGGACGTGGGCGCCTGAACCCGCCATCATCCCGGCGCGCAGCAGCAAAGATGGGTGCAGCTTGAAATCAGACACAAAGAGCGCAGATCATGGTGGAGACACCTTGGGCGGCGAACATGAACACCTCGCTTCCGGCGGTACATTTTGAGACGAGCGTGCGCGGCATGTCCGACAACGATCCCGATCAGGACGACGGGGATGCCGACGCACGCACAGGTATCGTCACGAAGACGCGCCCAAAGACCAAGAAGCCGAGTCTTTACAAGGTGCTGCTGCTCAACGACGATTATACCCCAATGGAGTTCGTCGTTTATGTTCTTGAACGGTTCTTCAACAAAGGCCCTGAAGAAGCGACGCGGATCATGTTGCACGTACACCAGCGCGGGGTCGGCATTTGCGGCGTCTACACCTATGAGGTTGCCGAAACGAAGGTCACACAAGTGATGAGCTTCGCGAGGCAGCATCAGCACCCACTTCAATGTACCATGGAAAAGGAGTGAATTCGGATCGTGCCCTCGCTCTCCACCAGCTTAGAAGAATCGCTCCACCGTGCTCTGGAATATGCCAACGAGCGCAGCCACGAGTACGCCACCCTTGAACACCTGCTTCTGTCGCTGATCGATGACCGCGACGCATCCGCCGTGATGCGTGCGTGCAATGTCGAACTCGACGTGCTGCGCGGCAAGCTGATCGAGTATCTCGACAATCAGCTCGACAATCTCATCCTCGAAGACGGCAGTGAGGCCCAGCCAACGGCAGGCTTCCAGCGCGTGATCCACCGCGCGGTGGTGCACGTGCAGTCCTCGGGCCGCGAAGAGGTCACCGGCGCCAACGTGCTCGTGGCGATCTTCAACGAGCGGGAAAGCCATGCGGCTTATTTCCTGCAAGAACAGAACATGTCGCGCTTCGATGCCGTGAATTTCATCTCCCACGGTATCGCCAAGCGTCCCGGCATGTCCGATCCGCGCCCTGCGCGCGGCGTGGAGGACGATGCGGCGACCATGGACCAGGGCGAGGACAAGAAGCGCTCGGGCGACGCGCTCGACGTGTACTGCGTCAACCTCAACGAAAAAGCGAGCGAGGGGCGCATCGACCCGCTCATCGGGCGCGAGCTTGAGGTCAACCGCACCATCCAAGTGCTGTGCCGCCGCCAGAAGAACAATCCGCTGTTCGTCGGCGACCCGGGCGTGGG
>CAYFVF010000329.1:0-1913 GCA_964346335.1 uncultured Hyphomicrobiaceae bacterium | reverse complement strand
GGCCGATTACGATGCCGAGCCGCACGGCTGGGCGGGTGAGCGCCCGATGACCCCGGACGGTCTGCCGCTTGTCGGGCCCACACGGATCGACCGCCTCTCGCTCAGCGTTGGCCACGGCATGTTCGGCTGGACCTTCAGTTGCGGCGCGGGCAAGCGTCTCGCCGAGCGGATCGGCCCGGCCTGATCCGTTTACACAGCGTTCGTTAACTCTCCTTTCGGTTCTCGTTCAAATTTGGCGCAAAGTCGCGCTATTTTGGGTCACTGAGCTGGAGGCGCGGATATGCGCCTGGCACCGTTTCCATGTGACAGGGAGCTAGGGAGTGATGGGGGAGCGAGGGATGTCGCGCGGTGTGACGGTATTGGTTTTTCTGGCGGGTGCGCTGGGTGGCGCTTATGCGGCCAGCGCACAGCCCCTGCCATACGGCTATGGGCCGGGCTACGACGAACCGGTCGGGCCATACGCAGGACCAGCGCCATATTCAGGCGACCGGCTGGCGGTATATGGCGGCTACGACCGGCCGGACTACCGTCGCGTTGGCCCGGGCCATTACGATGGTTATGCCCGGCCGCCGCGCCGCTACCATGATGGCTATGGCGGTTATGATGGCTATGATCGCCGACCGCGCTCCTACGGCGGCGTGTATGGGGATCGCCGACCGCGCTACGAAGATGATCCGGGTTATGGTGCTTATTATCCGCCCGCGTACCCCGGATATCCCGATGACGAAGCCGAAGACGCGCTTGTGCCGCCTGAGGCCGAAGGCCCCGCCGAGGAGCGTGGTCGCGGCTTCGATCCGCGCCGGCCGCATCTCGGCGATGGCACCGATGCGCCCGCGGAGCAGTTCTACGCGCAGCGTCCGCGAAGCTGCGGGGAATACTACTACTGGGACGGCCGGGCCTGCGTCGATGCGCGCAAGTATCCGCCCTATGTCGGTCCGAAGCCCTGATGCGCCGCGCTGAGGCCCGCTCTTACCGCCTGGCGTGAGCGCCGGGGCGCAAGCACGTTTCTGCTCGGCGGTTCGGCCCGTTGACGCTATACCTCGGCAGACTTGAGGCATGAGGCGAGTGACGAGAGATGCGGCTGTTCCTTTCGTTTCTGGGCGGTGCTGTGGTTGGTGCGGGCTTCGGTGTCGCGCTGGGGTTGGTCCTGTTTCCCTACGTTTTTCCACCCCCGCCAGCTGCCGAAACGCTGAGCGAGGCCGAGCGCACCGAAGTCGTGGCGCGCGGCACGTTTATTCATGCCGATCCGAGCGACCCGATCCACTGGGGCAAGGGCGACGTGACCGCCTACGAGGGCACGATCTTCCCCGAACCCAATTTCAAGGTCGGGCCGGGTCCGAAATACCATGTCTATCTCGTGCAAGGGGCGAATATCCGCTCGTCGAAGGATGTGACCGGCTCGGCGTTCGTTGATCTCGGCCAGCTGCGCAGCTTCGAGGGCAGCCAGAAGTACCCCATTTCCGAGGGTGTCGACCTGGCGCAGTATCCCAGCGCCGCGATCTGATGCGAACAGTTCGACGTGCTGATCTCGCCGGCTGATCTTGACTTCGTTGCTTCCTAGTGCCGCACGCCTTGCGGCTGGCGCGTGTCTCCGCTAGAGCTTGAGATGGTTGGCAAAGCGGGTTCATGGGCTGGTTTCGGTCTTCCAACGCGCGCTTGATCCGAAAGGTTGGCCCGGCTTTTCGTAGCACCCTCTAGCCCGCAGCCACCCGGGTTCGGCACGGGAGACGCCCCACCATGACCACTGCCGCGCCAAGCGCGCCGGATACCACCGCTTCGGCGGCGCTCAAGATCTGGGCGCTCCTGTTGGGCATGGGCGCGATGCTGGCGGGCAATGGTCTCCAGAGCAGCCTGCTTGGCCTGCGTGCGGAATCCGAGGGCTTCGGTGACGCGATCACCGGCCTGATGATGTC
>CAYFVF010000328.1:0-1913 GCA_964346335.1 uncultured Hyphomicrobiaceae bacterium | reverse complement strand
CCTCAGCCTTCACCATCGACCCGGCGAGCCAGTGGCGCTTCGTGCGCGTGCCGCTTGCGGGCACCTCGGAAAGCTACACGATGGACGGCAAGGTTGCGGTCAGCAAGCTGCTGGAAGGCATGCCCATCAAGCGCGCCGGGACGTTGCTGTTCTTCCACTACCCGAATAGCTGGAACCACTTCCTGTCCGATCACGCCATCATCTTCCGGATGCTGCCGGTCAGCGCGACCGAGACCGAATTGACCACCACATGGCTGGTGCATGAGGACGCGGTCGAGGGCGTCGATTATGACCTGAAGCGGCTGACCGAGGTGTGGATCGCCACGAATGACGAGGACCGCAAGGTGGTCGAGGAGAACCAGCTCGGCGTCAACTCGCCGGCCTATGAGCCGGGGCCGTACTCGCCGGTGCAGGAAAGCGGCGTGATGCAGTTCGTCGACTGGTACGAGGCGACCTTGCGCAGCCGCCTTACCGGGCGCAACGTGATCGCTGCGGAGTAAGCTGATGTCGATGATCCCGCTGCCGCGCGAGGACACGCCCCCCTGGGACGACAGCGAAGAGCTTGAATGCGTGATGGTGATCCCGGAAGCGCCAAATGTGCGCACCTTTGCCTTTCGCGCGCCATCGGGCCGGTGGTTCCGGTACAAGGCCGGGCAGTTCGTCACGCTTGAGTTGCCATTGCCAGGCGGGCAGGCGCACCGGACCTACACGGTGTCGTCCAGCCCATCGCGCTCCCTGTCGCTCTCGGTGACGGTCAAGGCGCAGGAGGACAGCAGGGCCTCGCGCTGGATGATCGACAATCTGGGGCCAGGCGATCGCATCCGCGCCTACGGCCCAGCGGGCATCTTCACGCTGCCGCAGCAGCCCGATGGCAAGTATTTGTTCATCGCGGCGGGGTCGGGCGTGACGCCGATGATGTCCATGACCGGCTACCTTTTTGATCGCGGCGAGACCCCGGATGTCACGCTGGTGGTCTGCGCGCGCCGCCCGTCCGAGTTGATCTTCCGCCGCCGGCTGGAACACATGGCCGAGCGCATGCCGGGGCTGAAGCTCCATTATGTGGTTAGCGAGGAAGACCCGTATGACGTCTGGACCGGCTATCGCGGGCGCTTCAACCAGCTCATGCTCGGCCTGATGGCGCCGGATTACCTGGAGCGCGAAGTGTATTGCTGCGGGCCGGAAGGCTTCATGCAGTCTGTGCGCGAGATGCTCCATGCGCTTGGCTACGATATGGAGAATTACCGCCAGGAGAGCTTCCACGCGCCGGTCGAGAGCGAGGCCGAAGCGCCGGAGATTGACGACGTGGTGCCCCAGGAGACGGCTCAGGCCGAGGTCGTCTTCGCCAATTCCGGCCACACAGCGACATGCCTGGAGACCGATACGGTGCTCGCTGTCGCGCGCCAGTCCGGGCTGGTCATTCCGTCCGGCTGCACCTTTGGCGTGTGCGGCACCTGCAAGGTTAAGAAGAGGGCCGGAGAGGTCTACATGGTCCACAATGGCGGGATCAGCGAAGAGGATATCGAGGCGGGCTATATCCTCGCGTGCTGCTCCAACCCGATTGGGCGCGTCGAGGTCGACGCGTGAACGCGGCCGCCCCGGCATTCGGGACGGCCCTTCGCATTACTCGTAAGTTGTGATCTCGATACGGTCGAAATAGGTGATGTTCTGCCCGACCCGGCCGTAATGGCCGCCCCACGTGCCGGCATGCAACGCGGGCTTACCCTTGGGCCGCAGCACGAGAAGCTCGTCGGTCGTGAAGGTGGAGGGCGCTTTCTCGTTGGGCGTCCAGCCGTTCAGTTCGACCCGGGCAGAGAATTTGCGCCCGCGGCGCTGCAGGATTAGGCGTCCGCCCTTGCTTTCGACGTTGGCGAGCACCTCTTCCATGTTGAAGCGGCGGGGGCAGCAGGAGCCCG
>CAYFVF010000327.1:0-1916 GCA_964346335.1 uncultured Hyphomicrobiaceae bacterium | reverse complement strand
GCCTCGCGCAAGGCCGCAGCAATCGCCGTGGCGTTCGCGTCACGTTCAAAGCGCAACAGGAACCCCGGCCCCATCCGCGCGCTGGTATCCTCGCCCGACGCGGTCTGGTAACGCTCGGGCGCACGCTCTGTCACAAGATATCCGATGACCCCCGCCTGAACGGCCACCAACAGCGCGGCTGCCATGGCCATGGCCCTGGCCGGCCCGGACCAGGCATGCAGGGGCTCAAGCCACCGTTCGACCCGAGCGCGGAATGTTTCGCCCCGGGGCGTCGCCTCGCGCGAAACAGTGTCCATCACGCGGTCGAGGACGGCTGGCGAGGGGCGGCCGCGCGCTTCGTTGTCAGCGGCTGCGGCGGCGGCTTCCTCGCGGATTTGTCGCCCATGCGCCGTGGTTTCCGGATCAGCATCAAGATGTCGGTCGGACAGCCCGCCCTTATGACCTGTCGCGAGCCAGGGCATCAGTTCCTCATCATGTCCAGGCGAGGGATTTTCCGAACCGTTCGATGTCATGGCCATTTTGCATCTACCCCGATCGCGATCAGGGCATCCTTCAATTTGCGCCGTGCGTGAAACATGCGTGTCTTCACCGTGTTTTCGGGGATGCCGACAATCTCGCTGACGTCACGAACAGACTTCCCATGGTAGTAGACGAGATCAATGATTTCGCGATGCTCAAGTGAAAGCCTTTCGAGACATTGCCGGATCGCTTGCGCCTTGTCGCTGGAGATGGCGCTGGTCTCCGGCGAAGACCCCTGCTCCGGGCGCGTGTCGGTTTCCGCGTGCCACTGAACCTCACCGCGGCGCTTGCGCAGCGCATCGATCGCCTTGAACCGCGCGATACCGATGATCCATGTCGACGCGCTTGAGCGCGCATCAAATTTCGCGGCATTGCGCCAGACCTCCAGGAACACATCGTGCAGCGTGTCCTCCGCCGCGCCGTGGTCACGCACGAACCCCACAATATAGCGGAACACCGGCACATTGTGGCGCATGTAAAGCGCCTGAAATGCCCGCTTGTCACCCGAGGCGACGGCTCGCATCAACGCGGTGTCCGGTGGTTCACGGCTCATGGTCCCGCCATTCGACTCCTTAAAGGTTAGTCGTATCCGCGCGGAGACAGGTTCAAACACACAGCCCGGCGCTGCCGCCACGATTGCCGCAGAACCTGATTTTTTTGTCCCGCGTTGAACTTTTCCGCTTCCTGGCGCGACTCATTAGCGGAAGTTGTGTCATTCTGTCACAGCATATTCGTTTTGAGGTATAGTCATGTCGATTTTCGGAACCAGCCAAAACGTGGCGCGGATCGCGGCTTCGGGATTCGCGGATTGGCCGCTGCCGACTGGTGCGACAGCATCAGGCGAGACGAGCGCCGCACGTCGCAAACCTCAGCCAGACATTGTCAATCCATCGCGATTCAAATTCGCGGCCTTGATAATGTTGGCCGCCTTCGTTGTGCTGGCGCTCGCCATGACGGCCGCACGCGCGCAGGACAACGCGCTGATGCCCGGCGACGCGGTCGTCACGGGCTTTTCCGGCATCAAACCCGCCGATGTGCCGCTCGCGCCGGGCGTAAATCCGCTCGACGAATTCTTCATCGACCTTGACGGCGCTTCAGCGCAGATCATGTCGCTGGCGGTCCCGGGCGCGCCTCCCGAGGGGCAGATCGTTTACGCGCCCACGAAGTTGCAGGTGAAGGCGCGCGATGTCGGCCAGGTGTTCGCGACCGCGCTGGACGATCGCGGCACGGAGCCGACCCCCGACATCTATCTGGGCGCGACATCGGCTTACGGGCTGCACATCGTCCTGCCGGATTCCGATGGCGACGGCGCGCCGGAGCGCGTCAAGAGCGGGCACCCCAATGCCGAGTGGATGCCGGGCATGTTCGCCGCCGACGCCGGCGGCAGCCCTGGCGCG
>CAYFVF010000326.1:0-1923 GCA_964346335.1 uncultured Hyphomicrobiaceae bacterium | reverse complement strand
GTCCATCACCGCCTGCGTGCCGATGATCTGCGCGATCACCCCGCCCCGGTCGATGTCTCCGGCCAGCACGACCGGCACTTCCGCCGCGCGCGCGAAGCCCATATTGGCGATGTCGCCGGCGCGCAGATTGACCTCCGCCGGGCTGCCCGCGCCCTCAACGACGATCAGATCATTGTCCGCCTTCAGCCGCGCGAAGCTCTCTAGCACCTTCTCCAGAAGCTGCGGCTTCAGCGCCTTGTAGTCGCGCGCCCGCACGGTCGTCAGCTTGCGCCCCTGCACGATCACCTGCGAGCCGGTGTCGGTCTCCGGCTTGAGCAGCACCGGGTTCATGTCGGTGACGGGCGGCTGCCCGCAGGCCTGCGCCTGGAGCGCCTGCGCGCGGCCGATCTCGCCGCCATCAGCCGTGACGGCGGCGTTGTTCGACATGTTCTGCGGCTTGAACGGGGCGACGCGAAGCCCCCGCCTGCGCGCGGCCCGGCACAGTCCGGCGACGAGCAGCGATTTTCCGACATTCGAGCCGGTGCCCTGGATCATGAGCGCGCGCGCCATTTGCGTCACCTCGGATAGATCAGCGCCGTCAGGACGTAGCCCTCCGGCAGCGGCACGTTCGGCGGGGTGTCGAACCCCTGGGCGATATGGTCCGGCAACAGATGGGTATGCGGCCCGTCGGGCGACGTGCCACCGGGCGGCGGGATCACGGCATCGACCTCGGCCCGCAGGCAAGGCGCCTCGATCACCCGGACAGGGCTTGCCGCAACGACGTCCGTGCCGATCCGTGCCAGGCACTCGGGCCATAGCGTGCCACAATGGGGCGCGATGCGCGGGGTCAGATCATCCGCGCAGCGTATGGTGAACGTCGCCGCGCGACGCCCAAGCCCGAGGTTGAAGCGCCGGCCGCCCGCGGCGCGCGGCAAGAGAGCGGCGGTGTCCGGCCCCAAATCGGTCAGCACGGATGGTCCTGCCGCACCTGTCCGTCCTCTCGGGACGGCAAGCGCGATCAGTGGTGACAGCCCCCCCGGTCGCGCGATCTCGAAGGCCGATATCCAGGGCGCGGCCTCGATCCGCAGGGCGGCGCGAGGGGTGACAAGGCTCAGCGCCATGTCGCGCTGCGAGGTCTCGCAGGGTTCGTCCCGGTGGCGCATGACTTCGGCTACGGCGCCATATACGCCCGCGACCAGTGTTTCACCGTCCAGCGCAATCCGCTGTTCCACCTCGTCGAGGATGCGCGTGCCCTGCCATTCGAGCCGCCGAACCACGAACCCCTCTGCGGCGGCGCGGGCGGGCAATGCTGCCCAGACCTCGGCACGGAAAGCATCGCTGGCGCTGCCCCAGACGGCGATTTCGTCAAGCGTCCGCGCACAGCCGGTGCACCGACCGCGCGCCTCGTCGATGACACAAATGTTGACACAGGGGCTGGCCGGGGGACGGCGTGCTTGGGTTGTCATCAGAATTCCACGCCTTTCTGCGCCTTGATGCCGTCGCGGAACGGGTGCTTGACGAGGTTCATCTCGGTGACGAGGTCGGCGGCCTCGATCAGCTCCGGCTTGGCGTTGCGCCCGGTGAGGACGACGTGCGTCATCTCCGGTTTTTCGTTCAGCAGGAAATTCACGACCTCGTCGATGTCCAGGTAATCGTAGCGCAGCGCGATGTTGATCTCGTCCAGCAGAACCATGCGGATGTTCGGATCGCGGATAAACGACTTGGCCTGTTCCCAGCCCGATCGCGCTGCGGCGATGTCGCGCTCACGGTCCTGCGTGTCCCAGGTAAAGCCTTCACCTGAGACGACAAATTGGCATTCGTCCGCGAAGCGCTCGCGCAGTAATTCGCGCTCGCCCGTGCTCCATGTCCCCTTGATGAATTGCACCACTGCGCACGGCATTCCGTGGGCGATACAGCGCATGATCATGCCAAAGGCTGACGACG
>CAYFVF010000325.1:0-1927 GCA_964346335.1 uncultured Hyphomicrobiaceae bacterium | reverse complement strand
GTCAGCACGATCGGCAGCAGGACGATCAGCCCCGCCAGGAACGTGCCCGTGACCCGGCTGCGCCAGAACCGGCCAAACAAGTCAAACATGACGGAAACCGTCCCGTGGACCCCGTGAGCAACTTCGCCGACAAACTAGCAGAGATGGCCCGCGCGCGGCTATGCTTTTCACACGCGCGATGTGCGCGCTCCGGCGGCGAACGCGCAAGCGCCCGGCGGCGAACGAAAAGGGGGCAGTCCAGTCGGACTGCCCCTTGATGCGGCACATGAAACCCACTCGGAGTTTACGGGTTGAGCGCTTCCTTGAGGCCGCGGGCGGCCTGAAACTTGGGAACGCGGCTCGCCGGCACGTCCACCGTCTCGCCGGTGCGCGGATTGCGCGCCGTGGTCGGCTTGCGATCCGACACCTTGAAGCTGCCGAACCCGGCAATACGCACCTCGTCGCCGTCCTGCAACGCGGTCTGGATGTGCCGAATAACCGAGTCCACGGCCGCGCCGGCCTGATCCTTCGTCAGATCGGCGTCGTCAGCTACAGCCGCGACCAATTCCTTCTTGTTCATCTTCTCTTCCTTTCGCCACAACGCAAAGTCGTCGTTATACCGTGCCCACGCGGGTGAAACTAGCAGCCAGTGAATGGCACGAAGCCCCGGCCGCCAAGACCGCATCAGGATTTATCCACGAGGAAATTTGTTGCAAGAGGCCATATACCCCGCCCGGGCCATCGGTGCTCCCTAAAGACCAGCCGGAGCGACATTATTGCCGCCCCGGCTGAAAAACGGGAGCCGAACTACCGCTGGTTCAGCAGAACCAAGGCTCTCTCACCGCGGCACGCGGGACTGGGGAGACGTTGGCCTCCGTTTCCCGGTCACGCCGTCTTAGTGGGCGCGGAACGTCGTACCCGCCGGCTGCTCCTTCTCCGTGCTGGGCTCCGCCGCCGCGGCCGCCGCGGCCGCTGCCGAGGCCGCCTCGTTCCACTCTTGCGGCTCGGGCGGACGGGTCAAGGCAACGCGCAGCACGTCGTCCATCCGCGCGACTGGGGTGATTTGGAGGCTGTTCTTCACGTTCTCCGGAATCTCCGAGAGGTCCTTGGCGTTCTCCTCGGGGATGATCACCGTCTTCATGCCGCCACGCAGCGCCGCCAATAGCTTCTCCTTCAAGCCGCCAATCGGCAATACGCGCCCGCGCAAGGTGATTTCGCCGGTCATGGCGACCTCGCGGTGAACCGGGATGCCGGTCATGACCGACACGATCGCGGTCGCCATCGCCACGCCTGCGGACGGCCCGTCCTTCGGCGTCGCGCCTTCAGGCACGTGGACATGGATGTCCAACTTGTCGAAGACGCCGGGATCGAGATGGAAATCCTTGGCGCGCGAGCGGACATAGGCCGCCGCTGCCTGGATGGATTCCTTCATCACGTCGCGCAGGTTACCGGTCACCGACATCTTGCCGCGACCCGGCATCATGGCGCCTTCGATGGTCAGCAACTCGCCGCCGACCTCGGTCCATGCCAGCGCGGTGACGACGCCCACCTGGTCTTCGTGCTCGGCCTCGCCAAAGCGGTACTTGGCCACGCCAAGATAATCCTGCAGATCAGCCTTCGCCACGCGAACCTGCGTTTTCTCGCCGGCCTCGATTTCCTTGACCGCCTTGCGGGCCAGCTTGGCCAGCTCGCGCTCAAGGTTACGCACGCCAGCCTCGCGGGTATAGCGGCGGATCACCTCGGTCATCGCCTCGTCATCGACGCTCCACTCCTCTGGCTTCAGCGCGTGCGCTTCGACCTGGCCGGTGATCAGATGTCGCTTAGCGATCTCCAGTTTCTCGTCCTCGGTGTAACCGGCGATGCGGATGATCTCCATGCGGTCCATCAATGCCGGCGGGATGTTGAGCGTGTTCGCCGTCGTGATGAACATCACCTTCGACAGGTCGTA
>CAYFVF010000324.1:0-1939 GCA_964346335.1 uncultured Hyphomicrobiaceae bacterium | reverse complement strand
GCCGTCGCCGAGCCGCCGGACGAGCCGCCGGGCACCAGCTTCTTGCGCTTGCCCTTCGCGCGCCACGGGTTGATGCATGGGCCGTTGCAACTGCTCTCGTTCGACGAACCCATGGCGAACTCGTCCATGTTGAGCTTGCCGAGCATCACCGCGCCCGCATCCCAAAGCTTCTGCGTGACGGTCGACTCGTAAGCCGGCGCGAAACTCTTGAGGATGTTGGAGCACGCCGTCGAGCTCACATCGCGCGTGCAGAACAAATCCTTGATGCCCAGCGGCAGCCCTTCCAGCGGGCGCGCGTTACCCTGGCCAAGCCGCTCATCTGCCGCCTCGGCCATCGTCAGCGCCTTCTCCAGCGTTACCTCGGTAAAGGCGTTAAGCTGCTCGTTGGCCGCGGCGATGCGCTCCAGGTGCGCACGGGTTAACTCGACCGAACTCAACGATTTGTCCGATAACGCATCGCGTGCCTCGGCCAGCGTCATCTCGCCCGGCTCGGCTGTTTTCGATTTGGACATCCCTACTCCACAACCTTGGGCACGACGAAAAAGCCGTCTTCGGTGAGCGGCGCGTTGCGCAACACGTCGTCCTGGCAGCCACCAGCCGTCACCTCATCCGCGCGCCAGGGCAAGGTCATGTCACCGATGCGCGTCAGCGGATCGACGTTGTCGGTATCGACCTCGCCAAGCTGGTCGACCCAATCAAGGATCGTCGTCAACTCGCGTTCGAGGTTGGCGGCTTCCTTCTTGCCAATCTTTATGCGCGCCAGACGGGCGATGTGGCGCACCGTGGCCTCGTCTATCTGCATTGACTGATGTTCCGGTCTTTTTGAAAAGCGATCAACACCCGCGGGGCGGGCGGTTTGCCCTGTCTTAGCGCTCTGCAGGCCAAAGCGCAACATGAGCGCTGTAATGCGGCGATCAAGAGCGGATATGGGCGATCAGTCGGCGGTAATGGCCCGAGGAACACCAGAGCGAGGCATCAATGCAGGCGAGCGCTGCGTTGGCCGGACTCGGCTCGGGCGGGTCGGACCCTGAAGGCTTCCCGAACCGGCGTTCGCAACGATTTACACCGGACGGGGCCGCCACGCGGGCGACCCCTCCCCGGTAACACCCCGCTAAAGCTACCAGGTCAACAGAAAAGACTGCTTCAACGCCGGCACCCGTCAGGTTGTATTAAAAGTTAATACACCATAAACGTGCATATGAAGCAACCACAATTCATGATCGTAGGGATCGCACAAATGTGCGAGCAACCGATGGGACGGAAAATGTGTCCTGTTCGCCACATCCACCACGCCAGCCGCCGTCGCGCGCGGCAGCGGCCTTCGAGGGCCGCCCCGCGTCATTGAACCGGGTTTAGAGGCGCGCCGGTGTCAAAGCGCCACCTCGCCGCCGATCTGCGGCACGACCACGTGTTGACCGGGCATCTCGGCCTCGAACTTGGACGCATCCGGGTCGATGATCGGAAACGTGCCGTAGTGGATCGGCACGATAGTCTTGAAGTCGAAATAGCGCTTGCAGGCCATCGCGGCGGTCTTCGCGCCCATGGTGAAGCGGTCGCCGATCGGCACCAGCCCGATGTCCGGCGCGAACACCTCGTGGATGAGCGCCATGTCGCCGAAAATCTCGGTATCGCCCATGTGATAGAGCGTCCGCCCCTCCGCCCGGATCACCACGCCGCACGCCGCGCCGAGATAGACCGGCTTGCCGTCGATCATGGTGCTGGAGGAGTGGAACGCCTTGACATAGGACACGTCGAAACCGTCCTGCGCCAGCGTACCGCCGGGGTTGGCCGGGTCGATGTTCTCGATCCCGTGCGCGTTCATGTAAAGCGCCAGCTCATAGACGGCGATCAGCTTCGCGCCCGTCTTCTGGCAGATGTCGAAGGCATCGCCTGTGTGGTCGTCATGGCCGTGGGTGAGCACGACATGCGTGCAGCCCTG
>CAYFVF010000323.1:0-1943 GCA_964346335.1 uncultured Hyphomicrobiaceae bacterium | reverse complement strand
ACCCGCGATGCGCCGGAGGTCGTGCCGTCCGTGCTGCTGGTGCCCCTCGCCGCGTTCGATGATCGTGGCTATCGCGTCGGCTACGGCGGCGGCTTTTATGACCGCACGCTGGCGAAGCTGCGCGCGAGCGCTTCGGTGACGGCGGTTGGGGTGGCTTTCGCCGAGCAACAGGTCGAGCGGGTGCCCAACGAGCCCCACGATGAGCGGCTTGACTGGCTGCTGACGCCCGAGGGCGTGAAGGGCGTGGAGGCGGCCTGATGCGGCTTTTGTTCATCGGCGATGTCGTCGGCCGCGCCGGGCGGCACGCGGTCTGCGAGGCGCTTCCCGGTTTGCGCGCGCGCTATGCCATCGACTTCGCCATCGTTAACGGCGAGAACTCCGCCGGCGGCTTCGGAATCACTGAAGCGATTTTCCACGACCTGCGTGATGCTGGCGCGGACGTCGTCACGACCGGCAACCATGTCTGGGACCAGCGCGAAACGCTGGTTTACATCGAGCGGCACGACCGTCTGCTGCGCCCGGTGAACTTCCCGCCGGGCACGCCAGGGCGCGGCGCGGGACTGTTCGAGGCGAAGAACGGCGCGCAGGTGCTGGTGATGAACGTCATGGGCCGGCTGTTCATGAACGACCTCGACTGCCCGTTTCAGGCGCTGGACCGCGAGCTTGATGCCTGCCCGCTGAAAACCGCCGCCGATGCCATATTCATCGACTTCCACGCTGAGGCGACGTCGGAGAAGGCCGCGGCCGCGCATCATGTTGACGGACGTGCCAGCGCGCTGATCGGCACCCACACCCACGTCCCGACTGCGGATGCGCAGGTCCTGCCCGGCGGCGCCGCGTTTCTCAGCGATGCCGGCATGAGCGGCGATTATAACTCGGTGATAGGCATGGAGCCGGATGAGCCCGTCAGCCGCTTCATCAGGCAGATCCCCGGCAGCCGGTTCGCGCCCGCGATGGGCGCGGCGACCGTATGCGGCGTGGCCGTGGACATCGACGACGCCACAGGGCTGGCACGCCACATCGCGCCGGTGCGCGTCGGCGGGCGATTGCAGCGCAGCGAGCCGGATTTCTGGCTGTTGGGCGCAGAGACTGGCCGTAACCCCGGCGAATAAGCTATAACACCGCGAAAGCCATGTGAATGCGCCGCGCAGCAGGTGCGCGCACCCTTCTGGCTGCGGCGGGAGCAAGACGAAAAGGACGGAAATGGCAGGACATTCCAAGTTCAAGAACATCATGCACCGCAAGGGTGCGCAGGACAAAAAGCGCGCCAAGATTTTCTCGAAGCTGTCGAAGGAAATCACGGTCGCCGCGAAGATGGGCGCGCCCGAGCCGGAATGGAATCCGCGCCTGCGCCTCGCCATTCAGGCGGCGCGCGCGCAGAACATGCCCAAGGACAATATCGAGCGGGCCATCAAGAAGAGCCAGGATGACGGTGGTGAGGCGTATGAGGAAATCCGCTACGAGGGCTTTGGCGCGGGCGGGGTCGGCGTGATCGTCGAGACGCTGACGGACAATCGCAACCGCACCGCCGGCGATGTTCGCGCGATCTTCTCCAAGTACGGCGGCAATCTGGGCGAGACAGGCGCGGTGTCCTGCGTTTTCGATCGCGTCGGCGCCATCGAGTATCCGGCTGAGGCCGCGACGGCCGAGGAAATGGTGGATGCCGCGATCGAGGCCGGTGCGCAGGACTGCGAATCGTCGGACGATGGTCACACGGTTTATTGCGACGCGGAAGACTTGGGCGATGTGTCCAAGGCGCTCGAAGCGCAGTTTAGCGAGGCACGGGCCGCGCAGATCATCTGGAAGCCGCAGAACACCATCGAGGTGGACGAGGAGACCGGCGGCAAGATCATGCGGCTGCTCGATGCGCTGGAAGACCATGACGACGTGCAGAACGTCTATGCGAATTTCGAGGTCTCCGACGAGGTGATGGAGCGGCTGTC
>CAYFVF010000322.1:0-1951 GCA_964346335.1 uncultured Hyphomicrobiaceae bacterium | reverse complement strand
GGGCCGCGGCCCCGGGTCTGGGCACGGTAGTGCGCGCGACAGGACGGATCCATGACGGCGTTGAAGCTGCTTGCACTTGACGAGGAGGATCTCCGCGTTGTGTCCGCGCATCTGCAGGACGCCATCATGCGCGTGCAAGACATGACCTATCTGCCGCGCCAGCAACGCTTCGCGGCGGTGCTCAACCGGTTTGACTGGCTCGACGCGGAAAAGGGCGAGGGCCGGCGCGGGCGTTACCAGCGCAGACAGGCGGCCTTGCGCTTTGACCGGGTGCTGGACGCCAAGATCCAGAACGTCAATGACCGCCACAACGATGGCATCTACGAGTTGCTGGCGATCCAGTTCCAGCCCAGCGATCCGCCCGGCGGCGAGGTTCTGCTGATCTTCGCCGGGAACGCGGCGATCCGCTTGACGGTCGAATGCATCGAGGCCGAGTTGCGCGACCTGAGCGCGGCCTGGCGCGCGCGCACCAGGCCGCAGCATGACACCCGGGATGCGTCCGCCCCGTCGGAACAGTCCGAGTGAGCCCTTCGCCAACCCTGAAAGACTTGCCATGCCCGTTTTTCTGAAAACTGCCGATGCCGCCTTCGCGCGCCAGTTCGAGGCGCTGATCGCCGCGCGCGGCGAGGATGAGAGCGATGTTGCCGAGACGGTGGCGCAGATCATCAAGGACGTGCGCGCGCGCGGTGATGCGGCGGTCGCTGAACTGACGCAACGTTTCGACCAGATCGACGTAGCCGTGCGCGGCCTGGCTGTCAGCGCCGCTGAAATCGATGATGCGGTTGCGCACGTGCCGCCGGAGACCATGCGCGCGCTGGAACTGGCGCAAGCGCGCATCGCGGCTTACCACGAGCGCCAGCTCCCGGCCGATGACCTTTATACCGACGACACCGGCGCGCGGCTTGGCCACAAGTGGACGCCGGTCGAAAGCGCGGGGCTTTACGTGCCAGGCGGGCAGGCCAGCTACCCGAGTTCGGTGCTGATGAACGCCGTTCCGGCCAAGGTCGCGGGCGTTGCGCGCCTTGCGATGGTCGTGCCCACGCCGCGCGGCGAGATGAACCCGCTTGTGTTTGCCGCGGCGCGGCTTGCGGGCGTCGACGAGATTTATCGGGTGGGCGGCGCACAGGCGGTGGCCGCGCTTGCGTTCGGCACGCAGACGATTGCACCGGTCGCCAAGATCGTCGGGCCGGGCAACGCCTATGTGGCCGAGGCCAAGCGCCAGGTGTTCGGCGTCGTGGGGATCGATTCCATCGCCGGCCCGAGCGAGGTGCTGATCGTGGCGGACAAGGACAACCGCCCTGAGTGGATCGCGGCGGATCTGCTCGCCCAGGCGGAGCATGATGCCAACGCGCAATCGATCCTCATCACGGACGACGCGGCGTTCGGTAGCGCTGTCGCGCTGGAGGTGGAAAAGCAACTTGCCGTCCTGCCACGCGGCAACATCGCCGGGGCAAGCTGGGAGCGGTTCGGCGCGATCATTACCGTTGAAGACATCCACGAGGCGACGGCGCTTGTGGACCGGCTCGCCCCCGAGCACCTGGAGGTTGCCACGGCCGACCCCGAAAGCCTCGTGGCGCGCATCCACAATGCCGGCGCGATCTTCATGGGGCCGCACACGCCCGAAGCCGCGGGTGATTACGTCGCCGGACCGAACCACGTGCTGCCGACCTCGCGCACCGCGCGCTTCTCGTCGGGCCTGAGCGTTCTGGACTTCATGAAACGCTCGTCTATCCTGCGCCTGAGTGCGGATGCCCTGGAGGCGCTCGGGCCGGCGGCGATGACGCTGGCGCATGCGGAAGGGCTGGATGCGCACGCGCGCTCCATCGAGATGCGGCTGAAACGCTAAAGCCGGGGCCAACGAGCCGATGACCGACGATCCGCAGACGCCCGACCGACGCGATCGGCTCATCGACATTACGCTGGACGAAGCCTCCATCAGCCATAACGCGCC
>CAYFVF010000321.1:0-1956 GCA_964346335.1 uncultured Hyphomicrobiaceae bacterium | reverse complement strand
AACCTGGGCAAGTCGGTGATCCTCGCGCGGATCGAGACCAGCCCGGAGGATATCCACGGGATGCACGCGGCTGCCGGCATCCTCACCGCGCGTGGCGGCATGACCTCGCACGCGGCGGTGGTCGCGCGCGGCATGGGCCGCCCCTGCGTCTCCGGCGCGAAAGACCTGTCGATCGACTATGCGGCCCACACGCTGACCGCCGGCGGCGTCACGCTCAAACGCGGCGATCTCATCACCATCGACGGCAGCACCGGCGAGGTGATCGCGGGCGAGGTGCCGATGCTCCAGCCCGAGCTTGGTCCGGACTTCCAGCAATTGATGGACCACGCCGACGAGGTCCGCCGCATGAAGGTTCGCGCGAATGCCGAGACCCCGCGCGACGCCAGGCAGGCGCGCGAATTCGGCGCGGAAGGCATCGGGCTGTGCCGAACGGAGCACATGTTCTTCGACGGTGAGCGCACCAGCGCCATGCGCGAGATGATCGTCGCCGATGACGAGGCCGGGCGGCGCGCGGCGCTGGCCAAGATTCTGCCAATGCAGCGCCAGGACTTTCTGGACCTGTTCGAGATCATGGCGGGGCTGCCGCTGACAATCCGGCTGCTTGACCCGCCTCTTCACGAGTTCTTGCCACACGAGGATAGCGACATTCGTGAAACCGCACAGAGCCTCGGGGTGGATGAAGGCAAGCTGCGCGCACGCCTCGCCCAGTTGAAAGAGTTCAACCCGATGCTCGGCCATCGCGGCTGCCGGCTCGCGATCAGCTATCCGGAAATCCCGGAGATGCAGGCGCGGGCCATCTTCGAGGCCGCCACGGAGGCGGGCAAGCGGACAGGATCACCGGTGGTGCCAGAGGTCATGGTGCCGCTTGTCGGGCTCGCGGGCGAGTTCAACCAGATCAAGGCGCGCATCGACGCCACGGCCGAGGCGGTGGCCCGCGAGACCGGCGTCACGCTCGATTACCAGGTCGGCACCATGATCGAGATCCCGCGCGCCGCGCTGCGCGCAGGTGAGATCGCACAGTCCGCCGAGTTCTTCTCCTTCGGCACCAATGACCTCACGCAGATGGCCTACGGCCTCAGCCGTGATGATTCCGGCAGCTTCCTCGGCGATTACATGACCCACGGCATCATCAAGACCGATCCGTTTGTCACGCTTGACGTCGATGGCGTGGGCGAGTTGGTGCAGATCGCATCCGAGCGTGGCCGCGCCACCCGCAGCGACCTGAAGCTGGGCATCTGCGGCGAGCACGGCGGCGATCCGGATTCCATCGCATTCTGCGAGAGCATCGGGCTGGACTATGTGTCGTGCTCTCCGTTCCGGGTGCCGGTTGCCCGGCTCGCGGCGGCCCAGGCGGCGCTGCGCACGCGCAAGGCGGACGGCGCGTAAGGCGCTCCCCGCCGCGTGGTTATTCCACAAGGCCAAGCCGGAACATGACCTGATACCGCGAATCAGGCCTTCTTTGCCGTGGTTGTCGGCCAGCGCTGACACCACGACAGAGGAGGCATCGCATTTTCATCCGGGTGATGGCAGCGATCGTGGCGGGCGTGGCGATCGGCGCTGCGGTTGCAATGTTGGCGCCCAACTCCGAGCCAAGCAGCGGCCGGCCGGACCTTGTTTCGAGCACCTACAGCCTTGTCGCCCCCGGCTCCCCCCTTGAGGGCAGCGTGCTCGCCCCGCCGGAAGCCCCGGCCATCATCGGCCGGGCCACGGTCATCGACGGCGACACCATCAAGATTCGTGGGCAATCCATCCGCCTGTTCGGCATCGATGCGCTGGAAGACGGCCAACACTGCCTCGTCGACGGCAAGCGCCGCCGCTGCGCGCAGAAAGCTGCGCTCGCCCTCGCGGACAAGATTGCCGGGCGCAATGTCATATGTGAGAAGATCGACCATGACCGCTACGGGCGCATCGTCGGCATCTGCCGCGCCGGCGGCGAAAACCTGAATGCCTGGCTGG
>CAYFVF010000320.1:0-1967 GCA_964346335.1 uncultured Hyphomicrobiaceae bacterium | reverse complement strand
GAGACGCACGCGAGGGCTGCAGTGTAGCGCCAGCGCGTTAGGGCGGGATCACGCCAGTTGCGGCTCGGTGTCGGGTTTATCGCGCTCGCCGCCACTGAGCTCGGGCAGGTTGCGGTCCATTTGCGGCGAGTGGCCAAAGTATTCGCGGTAGCGCTTGGAGAAATGCGAAGCCGAGACAAAACCTGACGCCACCGCCACCTCGATGATCGGCAGATTGGAGTGGCGCAGCAGACGCCGGGCGCGCTCCAGCCGCACCTCAAGATAATACCGCGCGGGCGAGCGTCCCAGATGGTGGCGGAACAACCGCTCGATATGCCGGCGGGAGATGCCGGTGGACTGCGAAATCTGGGCGAGCGAAACCGGCTCGGCGATGTTGGCTTCCATGATCTCGATGATCATGAGCAAGCGCGGGTTCTGGATGCCGAGCCGCGAGCCGATCGGCAGGCGCTGGCGGTCATGGGCCGGGCGCACCCGGTCCATCAGACAGACCTCGCAGACTTTCTCGGCCATGTCCGCGCCGAAACGCAGCCCGATGAAATACAGCATCATGTCGAGCGCAACGGTTCCCCCCGCGCACGTGAAAATGTCGTCCTCCACTTCGAAGAGGCTCGACTTGACATTCACATCCGGAAAACGTTCGGCAAAACTCGGGATCATCTCCCAGTGGATGGCGCATTGCCGGTCTTCCAGCAGTCCGGCCTCGGCGAGGATCCATGCGCCGGTGCAAAGTCCGCCGACGCTGACGCCGCGTCCGTGCATACGGCGCAGCCAGCTGAACACCGCGCGGTGGTGGTAGTTTTCGACATCCACGCCGGAGCACACGATAACCATGCTGGCATCATGGGGCGCGCCGGTTTCCCTGAGCACCTGATCAAGCGAAGAATCGACGTTCAACTCGGTCCGGTTGCTGGCGCGCACCGGGTTGCCATCTTCGGAGATCAGCCGCCACTCGTAGGCCGTTCGCCCGAGCGCGCGATTGGCCAAGCGCAACGCCTCGATCGCCGAGGAGAAGGCGATCATGGAGAAGTTGGGGACCAACAGAAAATGGATCTTTTGCCGATCCAACGCGCGAAGTTCCATCGCACGTCCTCCAGACTAACGCCAATCCGCAATCAGCGCCCCGAAAGGCGACACATGTCGCACTGCCCCGGGGCTGACGCGCCCCGCGCCAAGGCAATTTAACCCTTTATATTTGCGCAAATCCCCGCCCGCTACAAGAGGAAGCGTAATCAAACAGTTACCCACAATGTCGGAGATCAGGACCCGGCTCGGCCGACATTGCGGCTTCAGAACCCGGCTTAGCCCCGGTTTGCGCCGTCCGGCCGGCCATGTCGTATTCGGACAAGGATGCGACGACGCTGAACCGCAGCTTTTCACATTTGCCCGGCAAGATGCGCGCACTTGGCTGGCGGTGACTGACGCGGATTGGCATACTATGGGGCGCAGGGTGTCTGCGAGCACCGGCCCGATCGCCGCGCTCAATGCCGCGCCACAGGGTCAATCCCACACTATGAGGAAGCCGCCATGCTGAATGCCGAGGGGCAAACCGAATCCGCCGCCAAGAAACATGGGTCCGATCTGGAGATCGCGCGCGCCGCCAATCTGCGGCCCATCAGTGAGGTCGCGGGCCGGCTCGATGTCCCGGAAGAGGCGCTTTATCCTTTCGGCCATCACATCGGCAAGATCGAGGACGGTTTCCTGAAGGGTTTGGAGGACCGTCCGGACGGCAAGCTGATACTCGTGACCGCCATCACCCCGACGCCCGCGGGCGAGGGCAAAACCACCATGACGATCGGGCTTGGCGACGGGCTCAACCGGATCGGCGCGCGCACCGCGATGTGCATCCGCGAGCCGAGCCTTGGGCCCTGCTTCGGGATGAAGGGCGGTGCGGCCGGCGGCGGCTATGCGCAGGTCGTTCCAATGGAGACGATCAACCTGCACTTCACCGGCGATTTCCACGCCATCAC
>CAYFVF010000319.1:0-1991 GCA_964346335.1 uncultured Hyphomicrobiaceae bacterium | reverse complement strand
CAGCGCCTGCTGGATTACATCGTGCCCGATCACGTGCATGTGCTGATCAATGGCAGAATTGCGCGCTCCGGCGACAAGAGCCTGGCGCTGGAGCTGGAGGAATCCGGCTACGCCGCTTATGGCGAGCACGCCGCGTGATGGAGGCCGCAATGAACATCGAAACGCCGGTTCGGGTGAGCGAAGATCATTCACCCGCCGAAGCCGGTCTTCTGCGGTCATTTGAGGCGCAGATCGCCGGGGAAAGCGACGCAAGGCTGCGCGCCCTTCGCGAACAGGCGATCGCGGCATTTGCCCGCTCTGGCCTGCCGCATCGCCGCGTGGAGGAGTGGAAATACACCGACTTGCGCGCGAAGATGCGCGAGGCCTACGCGCCTGCGCCGCGCGAGCAAGTCAGCGAGGCGGAGATTGAACGCGCGATCGGCCATTTCACCGGTTTGGACGCGCATGTCGTGGTGTTCGTCAACGGACATCACCAGCCGATGCCCGCCGTTGATGCGCCCCATGTCCAGATCATGAGCCTGACGCAGGCGTTCGACGTTGCGCCGGAATGGTTTGACAAGACCTTCGGGCAGGTGAACCCGCAGGACGGCGAAACGGTGGCCAACCTGGCTACCGCGTTCATGAGCGATGGCGCGGTAATCCGCATCACGTCCCCGGCCAACGGAACAGCGCCCAAGCCTATCCACCTTGTCTTCATCACGACCGGCGAGGAGCCGGGCAGCGTCGCGACGCGCAACCTGATCCTGGTCGAGGACAGCGCGCAGGCCAGTATCATCGAGCATCACGTCAGCCTGTCCGAAGCGCCCTTCCAGACCTTCACGATGACCGAACTGGCGGCCGGGAGGGGCGCGCAGGTCGAGCATCTGAAGATCCAGGACGAGAACACCGGCTCGACCCAACTCGCCAACTGGAATTTGCGGCTGGAAGCCGATGTCAACTATCGCGGCACGCATCTGAATATTGGCGGCGAGTTGACCCGCAACCAGGTGTTCCTGCGCTATGCGGGTGAAGGCGCGGCGGCGCATGTCAATGGCGTTTGTCTTGGGCGCGGGGCGCAGCACTTCGACACAACCATGGTGATCGAGCACGCGGTGCCGCACTGCATGAGCCGCGAGCTTGTGAAATCCGTCCTCGACGACAAGTCGCGCTCGGTGTTTCAGGCCAAGGTGCATGTCCACCCCGGCGCGCAAAAAATCGACGGCAAGCAGATGGCGAATGCGCTGCTGCTGTCCGACGAAGCGGAGTTCGACTCCAAACCGGAGCTTGAAATCTACGCCGATGACGTGGTTTGCGGACACGGCTCCACCTCTGGCGAACTCGACGCGGATGCAATGTTTTATTTGCGCTCGCGCGGCATCCCGGAAGCGCAGGCACGCGCGCTGCTGATTGCCGCGTTCGTTGACGAAGTGTTTGACGACATCGAGAGCGATGCGCTGCGCGAGGCGCTGACAGCCCGCACGGCCGACTGGCTCGAGGCAACCGTGGAACAGGGCGCGTAAAGACAGGAAGTGGGAAAGCACAGTTTATGGATCAGGTGAACGCACTGCGCATGGACGAGGCGACGCCGGAAACCGCCGGGCCGATCGACCCGATGACGATACGCGAGGATTTTCCGATCCTGGCGCGGGAGGTCTATGGCAAGCCGCTGGTCTATCTCGACAACGCGGCGTCTGCACAAAAGCCCAGGGCGGTGCTCGACGCGATCCAGAACGTGTATGCGCAGGAATACGCCAATGTTCACCGCGGTCTGCACTACCTCAGCAATGCGGCAACTGACGCTTATGAGAAGGCCCGGGCGACGACGGCGACATTCCTGAATGCACCGTCCAGCGACGAGATCATCTTCACCGCGAACGCCACGGCAGCGATCAACCTTGTCGCGCAGTCGTTTGGCGGGATGCACATCGGTGAGGGCGACGAGATCGTGCTCACCATTATGGAGCATCACTCCAACATCGTGCCGTGGCACTACCACCGCGAGCGGCGCGGCG
>CAYFVF010000318.1:0-1994 GCA_964346335.1 uncultured Hyphomicrobiaceae bacterium | reverse complement strand
TTCCCGCACCCGACGCTGTCCGAGATGATGCACGAGTCGGTGCTCGACGCTTACGACCGGGTCATTCACATTTGATTGCCCGCGTGCGCAGCGCTACAACCCTGTTCACGGCAGACGCCGGGTCCACGCGCCGCGTCCGCGCGGACCACGGCGATTTCGGCTCGAAGGGGGACATGATGCTGCGCGCGATCGCCGCCTTATTGATGGCGCTGGCCATGATCTCGCCCGCGCAGGCGCAGGCCGAGGATGTGTGGCGCGCCGGCGCGGCCGTCACGGTAAACGCCGACGGCGCGCGGGATGTCTGGGCGGCTGGCGCGACGGTGACGGTGCGCGGTGCGGTCGCGCACGACATCTGGGCGGCTGGTGCGATCGTGGACGTGGATGCGCGTACGGGAACCGATGTCTGGGCCGCTGGCAGCCGCGTGACGATCGCCGGGCGCGTTGGCCAGGCGCTCACGGTCACGGGCGCGGAAGTCTCGATTGATGCGCGCGTCGGCGGTGAGACCCGCGCGGCGGGCGCGCAAGTCACGATCCCCGAAACGGCTGTGTTGAACGGCGACTTGCGCGCGGCCGGCGCGGTCGTGGCCTTCGATGGACGTGGCGGCGCGGATGTCAGCTTGTCCGGCGCGGATGTCAGCTTCAACGGGCAGACCACGGGCAATGTCGTGATCCGCGCGCAGTCGGTGCGCATTGGCGACGCGGCGTCCATCGGCGGCAACCTTGAGATCTACGCCCAGGAAAAACCGGACATATCGCGGCAGGCGCAAATCGGCGGACGGCTCGTGAGCCTCGGGCTGGAGGATGCCGACTGGCCCGATGGCGGCGGGGTGCCGGGCTTGCTGATGATGCTGGTCGCTCCGCTTATCTTTGCGCTCAGTGCCTTGATCTTCGGCATGCTGGCGGTTTGGCTGGCGCGCGGAACGGTCGAGCAGACTATCGACACGTTCGTGGAACGTCCGGCGGGAAGCCTGTGGCGCGGGCTGCTGGCCTTGCTGGCGGTGGTCATAGGGGCCGCGCTGCTCGGCGTGCTCGTGATCGGTCTGCCTCTCGGTGTTGCGCTGCTGTTGACGATCCCGGTCCTGATGATCGCGGGCCTGTCGAGCGCGGGGCTGAGCCTGGGCGAGTGGATCGCCAACCGCAGCGGTGAGCCGCGCGGCGCGGGTGGGCGCATTGCGCTTATGGCGCTCGGTATCCTCATCCTCGTCCTGGCGGGGTTGATTCCCGGACTGGGCGCCGTTCTGGTGTTCCTCGCGATCCTGATGGGCCTTGGCGCATTGATGATAACGGCGCGCGCCCGGTTGGCGCCCGAGACCGGCCCTACGGGATATTGAGCGGCGCGGCGCGCGGCCGCAGGGCTTTATCGCTTGAAGCCGGGCGCTTATCTTTGCAACATTCGAAGAATGCGCGTGGCGTCGCGCGCGCGCAGGACAACAGGCACAAGATTTTTATGGTCACCATTCTCGACACACGCGATCAGGCAGGCGAGGCGAAGTCCGCCGCGCAGCGCCACCCGGAAAAGCGCAACCGGCCAGACACGCCGCTGATGCGCAAACCGGACTGGATCCGGGTGAAAGCCCCTGTCAGCGATGGCTACCACGAGACCCGAAAGATCATGCGCGGCCTGAAGCTGACGACCGTGTGCGAGGAAGCTGGCTGCCCGAATATCGGCGAGTGCTGGGAGAAAAAGCACGCCACGATGATGATCATGGGCGAGGTATGCACGCGGGCCTGCGCATTTTGCAACGTGATCACCGGCCGGCCTGACGCGCTCGATCCGGACGAGCCGGCGCATGTGGCCGAAGCCGTCGGGGCGCTGGGCCTCAATCACGTGGTAATTACCTCGGTGGACCGCGATGACCTTGACGACGGCGGCGCGGCGCATTTCGCCGCCGTGATCCGCGCGATCCGCGAGTCTTCGCCCGGCACCACGATCGAGGTCTTGACGCCGGATTTCCTGCGCAAGGACGGCGCGCTGGAACAGGTCATCGAGGCGC
>CAYFVF010000317.1:0-2008 GCA_964346335.1 uncultured Hyphomicrobiaceae bacterium | reverse complement strand
CCCCGCTGCGCCTCCGCCTTCCAGACGGAAAATCCCGCACACATGGACGTGAGCCCTCCCAGAGCCAGAAGTCGTGCTCGCACCCCCGTGAACGAGCCCGGGAGAGCCGTAGCGTATTTTTGTTCTTAATAACGCTTTGTGTAAGACATTTCATTTCAGTCATTAGCCACTTTGAAATACTTTATTATTTTTCACGCCGATGTGAGGCCATGTGATAGTAGTCGAGTGTCAATTCGATGTGATTTCATGTGTTCGATAGATGAATTGATCGACTAAGCACAGATTTGATACCACGATAATTGAGCAGCGAGAGGGGAGAACAAATCATTTTCTCGTTGCTCATGAATGAAAATGCCGGGCTCATCGTGTTCCGGCGGTCATTGTAACATATAAAGGAGTAGCATCATGAAGACGATCCTAGCAGCAGTCGCCGTAACTTTCCTGGCGTCCACGAGCGCCATCGCTGGCCCGATGGGCTGCGTCGCGAATATCGCGCAGCTGGATGCCAACGATGACGGCTTCGTCAGCGCGGACGAGGCGTCCGGCGTTGCCGGCGTCATGGCGAATGTGGATATCGACGGCGACGGCCGCATCTCACCAGAGGAAGCGGTGGTTGTGTGCAAGACCACCTCTCTGGATGACGTGTTCGCGCCGAAAAACTAATCGGCTGAAAACTGTGACCTGGAGCTCGGCAGTGAATTGTCACTGCCGAGCCTTCGCATGTTGAATATATTCATATGCTTTTACAATTACTCTCAATTATTTGATTTCGTAGGAGAAAAAATCGTCTTTATCATAAAACTACAAGACAATCGAACCAAGGAGATCAAGCCATGACTTCCAACGCCCCAATCATCCCGCGCCGCACGTTCCTGACTGGCGCGGCAGCCTTATCCACGTTCGGCACCTTGCCCTCCTCTGCTTTTGCGGAGAGCCAGTCCGCAGGCGGTGACATGACCGACGCGCTGATGGCGCATGACCCGAACCCGGACCTTGCGACGGCGGAAACCATGTCGGATGTGCCGCCGCGCGAGCCGGACTTTCACTATGAGATCCGGCGCACGGAAGCTGAATGGCGCGAACGTCTGAGCGATTTCGAGTACACGATCCTGCGCAAAGGGGGCACCGAGCCGCCGAAGTCGAGCGCTTTGTGGGACGAGGATCGCGAGGGTGTCTACCGCTGCAAGGGCTGTGACAACCTCCTGTATTGGTCCGAGGCGAAGAAGCAACTCGACAAGGGCTGGGTATTTTTCCGCCATTCCGAGCCGGACAGTGTGCTTACCGGCATCGACCGGACCAAGTTTTTCGGCGGCTCCACGATCTTGATGATGGAGGTCCACTGCCGTCGCTGCGGTAGCCACCTCGGCCATATCGTATGGATCAGCAACGAGGTTCTGCACTGCATCAACGGCGCATCGCTGACATTCGAGGCCGCCTGAGCGAACCGCGCCCCGACGGCTGCTTGTGAACATCCCTGATGAGCCGGTGAACCTCGCTCGCCGGCTTATCCCTCGTGCTGGCCGTCCGCGCGATTGCCTGACCTCGCTCCAAGACGCGTCCAGCGATGCGGCAGTTCGTCCAGCACTGCGCGGCGCTCATCCGTGCTCATGCCGGACCACGCGCCGATCTCCTCGCCCGTGCGCGCGCAGCCGATGCAATAGCCCGTCGCCGCGTCAAGCTGGCAGATGTCGACGCAAGGGCTGTCCGCGCGGGCTGCATCGAGACGGGCCTTGCGCGCCGAAAAGTCACTCATCTCTGCTCACCCCTAAAATACCGGCGTTTCGCGATAGGTGCCCCAGACCGTCTTGAGCGTCTCGACGATATCGCCCATGCTCGCGCCCTCGCGCACCAGCTCGATCGTGACGGGCACGATGTTCTGGCTCTCGTCCCGCGCGACCGTCTTCAGCTTTTCGAGCAGGTCCTGGATCTTCGCCTCGTCGCGGTCCGCGCGCACCTGTTGCAGACGGGCGATCTGGCGCTCGGCGGTGTCCGGGTCGTAGGGGTGGAT
>CAYFVF010000316.1:0-2020 GCA_964346335.1 uncultured Hyphomicrobiaceae bacterium | reverse complement strand
GTCTTCCAGCGAGGTCAGGTGATCGGGGTGGAAGCCATGCGCGTCCCAGTGGCGGTGGTAGAACGGCGCGCTATCATAGGCATAGCGCACGAGTTGCTTGAGCCGTTCGAGGATATGGTGCTCGCGCTCAAGGGGGGGCATGGTCTCGCGCTGCGCGAACCAGTAACGCGCGCCCGGATCGGGAAAATAGCTCTCGTCGTAGCGCGGCGGAAAGGACCAGAATTCCATGATGCGCCCCCTTACCGCGGGCCGCGTTCGGCCACAAGGTCGCGCACCCGCGAGATGATCGCCTCGGGCGGGGTGTCCTGAAGCAATACCTCGCTGACGCCCATTTCCCTGAGCGCGGCAACGTCGTCATCGGGAATGACGCCGCCGCCCATCAGGATGATGCCCTTCGCGTCCTGCTCGTCCAGCACCCGGATGACCTTCGGGAAGATCGTCATGTGCGCGCCGGATAGAAGGCTGATGCCGAGCACGTCGACGTCTTCCTGAACCGCGGCCAGCGCAACCTCTTCGGCGGTGCGGTGCAAGCCGGTATAGATCACGTCCATGCCGGCGTCGCGCAGCGCCCGCGCCACGACCTTCACGCCGCGATCATGGCCGTCCAGCCCGATCTTGGCGAGCATGATGCGGATCGGTGCTTCGCTGTGAGCACTCATTCTCGTTTCCTCCCTGTGCGGGCACGGTGTGTTGTTATGCTGCTGCAGCGCGGGCCATGCTCGTCTGCACCTCTTGCGACGCAGCCGTGACGTGTTCGCGGGCGCGCGCACCCGCGCCGTGCGCGTCGCCATCGCGGATCGCTTCGAGGATTGCTGCGTGCTCGCGCCACAGTCGAATGCGGTAGTCCTTGCGCTCGATCACAGCCGTCATGACGCGGCGCAGCTGGTGCAGATGCGGCTCCAACGCCGGGCGGATCAGCGGGTTGCCCGACAGCTCGTAGATGTATTCGTGGAACGCCATGTCGCATCTCACGAGATCGCGGATGTTGCCGTTTGCGACAAGCCGCTCCCCTTCAAGCAGAATCTCCCACCCGCGCGAAAGATCGGCCGCGCAGGCATGCTCCGCGGCGAGCGAAGCGGCAGTCTCATCGAGCGCGCCCCGCAGTTCATAGATCGCGCGAACGGTCTGCACGCTTACCGGGGTAACGATCAGCCCGCGCCGGCCGTTACCGGCCACAAACCCTTGCGATTTCAGCAGCACCAGCGCCTGAACAACGGGCTGACGCGACACGCCAAGTTTCTCGGCAATATCGTCCTGTGTGATGCGCGCGCCCGGCGCGAATTCGCCGTCGCAGATCGCATCGCGGATCGCGACATAGACGGAGTCCAAAATGCTGGCTTGCCGGGGGAGGGTCTGCACGTGACTGCCTTTCCTATATTTCGTATACAGTATTCGACAGATCGCGCGGTCGCAAGCATTTCCGCGCGCGAACGCACCACTCAGACATACGATGTGGGTTGAAAGAAAAGTAAAGGGCCCGCCGACGAGGGGCGGGCCCTTGAAGGGTCAGGCGCGCTCGCCAAGCGAGCGGATATGCTCGGGCAGCCGCTCGTTCGAGCCATACATGAAGTGGTTTTCCATGCGCTCGGAATACCGGCTCGCCTCCGTCGTGCGGCCCACGGCTTCGGCCACCTCGCGGATGTGCATGGGCGCGGCGCCGCAGCACACCCCGAGATAGCGCACGCCGAAGTCAAACACCTCTTTCGCGAATGCGCCGACCTCGTAACGGTTGCAGTATAGCGGATCGAGCGCGGTCGGGAAGGGCCGGCCATGCGGCGCGGGGCACGCACACTGCGAATCCGTGAGGCTAAAGAAGGTCGGCTCGGCTTCGCTCGTGCGATACGGGATCGGCAGCGCGCCGACATGGCACGTCACCGCCGCGCGGATTTCCCGCAGCCAGGGCAGCATCGTGTCCGGCCCGCGGAAGCAGTTCATGCCGACGACATCCGCGCCGCGCTGTTCCAACTCCTGCGCCGTCTCGACGATGCCCCAGCCATCGGACATCGCGTTCCCGGCCATC
>CAYFVF010000315.1:0-2076 GCA_964346335.1 uncultured Hyphomicrobiaceae bacterium | reverse complement strand
AAGGTCGAGGAACACCAGAAATGGCAAGACGAGATGGATCAGGTTCAGGGGATCGGCGAGGTCATCATCGGCAAGCAGCGCCACGGGCCGACCGGCACCGTCAGGCTGCAGTTCAGCGCCGATGTGACCCGTTTCTCCGATCTGGCGCGCTCCGGGCAGACGCCTGATGCCTGGGGCTGAGACGGACGCAATCGAAATCGCAAGCGGGCCAGACCTGCCCGCGGGTATGCGCCCATCCCCGAGCGACACGGGCCTGCTGCTGATCGACTTGCAGGCCCTTCGCGCCAACTACCGGCGCTTGCGCGATATGGCCCCTGCCACGGAAGCCGCAGGGGTCGTAAAGGCAGACGGGTACGGGCTCGGGGCAGTGCCGGTCGCGCGCGCACTGGCCGAGGACGGCTGCCAGACGTTTTTCGTCGCCACCATCCCCGAAGCCGAAGCTCTGCGCGCCGCGATGCCGGAGGTGGTGATCTATGTGCTGGACGGTCTGACCCCTGGCTCGGCTGAGCGATTTGCCGCCGCGGAGCTGCGCCCCATCCTCGGCGACATTGGGGAGATCGAGGAATGGGCCGGATTTTGCCGCGCGAGTGGCTGTGCCGGCCCGGCTGCCATCCATGTGGATACCGGGTTCAACCGCCTCGGGCTGGACATGCCGGGCGTGCAGGCGCTGGCTGCGCGGGATGATCTGCTGAGCGCATTCCGCCTCACGCTGGTGATGAGCCACCTCGCCTGCGCCGATAACTATGACCACCCCAAAACCGCCGAGCAGACCGAGCGCTTCGATGCGATGCGCGCGCTGCTCCCGCCTGTCCCCGCGAGCCTTGCCGCGTCGGGCGGCATCCAGCTTGGACCGCGCTACCACTACGACATGACCCGCCCCGGCGTCGCGCTTTACGGCGGGAAAGCCCTGGAGGGCGCGCCGCCGATGGCCCCGGTTGTGACCCTGCTGGCGCGTATCGCGACCCTGCGCGAGGCACGGGCCGGGGAGACGGTGGGCTACGGCGCGGGTCACACGCTCACCCGCCGCTCGCGGATCGCAGTCGTCACGGCCGGCTATGCCGATGGCTTTTTTCGGCTTTATGGCGGAAGCGATGAACGCCGCGGCGCATGTGGACATATCGGCGCGCACCGCGTGCCCGTGCTTGGGCGCGTGTCGATGGACCTGACCGCGTTTGACGTCACCGATGTTCCCGAAGCCCTCGTGCGACGCGGCAACTGGATCGAACTGCTAGGCGAACGCCAGACGGTGGATGACCTCGGCGCAATTGCGCATACGGTCGGCTATGAGGTGCTGACGAGCCTCGGGCGGCGCTATACGCGCCATTACCTGGGCGGGCAGGATTAAACCTTGGCACGCGCGCAAACCGTTTATGTCTGCCAGAGCTGCGGCGCCACCGCGTCACGCTGGTCCGGCAAATGCGCGGCCTGCGGCGCATGGAATTCCATGAGCGAAGAGGCCGGCGCCGCGCCCACCGGGGCGAAGCGCGCACGCGCCAGGAAACCCGGCGGGGTCAAGCTGCTGCGCCTTGATGAGGGCGGCGGGCAGATCGCCCACGCGCCAACCGGCATCGGCGAGTTCGACCGTGTACTTGGCGGCGGACTTGTGCCCGGCTCCGGCGTGCTTCTGGGCGGTGATCCGGGGATTGGCAAGTCTACCCTGCTCTTGCAGACGGCCGCGGCCGTCGCTTGCACGGGTCGCACCGCGCTTTATTTCTCCGGCGAGGAAGCCGCCGACCAGATCAGCTTGCGGGCCGAACGGCTCGGCGTGGCGGACGCACCGCTGCGCGTGGCGGCGGAAACCAATGTCGAGCGCATTCTTGCGACACTTGAAGCGGAAACCCCGGCTGATCTGATCATCATCGACTCGGTCCAGACGCTATGGTCGGACACGCTCGATTCCGCGCCCGGCACCGTCAGCCAGGTCCGCGCGGCCGCCCAGGCGCTCATTGCCCATGCCAAGCGCACTGGCAGCGCCGTGTTCCTCGTTGGCCATGTGACGAAGGACGGCCAGATCGCCGGGCCGAAGGTGGTCGAGCACATGGTCGATACGGTCCTGTATTTCGAGGGCGACACCGC
>CAYFVF010000314.1:0-2085 GCA_964346335.1 uncultured Hyphomicrobiaceae bacterium | reverse complement strand
CGGCGCGGCAGACGGGCTCATCGGCTCCAGCGCCATGCCGCATTCCGGGCAGGTCGATGGGCCGATGCTCTCCACTCCGGGGCACATCGGGCAGATATAGAGCGTGCCGGGCGGCGCGGGTTCCGGCTCGCCCTGATCGCCCAGGTATTCTTCCGGATTGGCGACAAACGTGTCGCGGCAGCCCTCGCGGCAGAAATAGTAGGTCTCGCCGCTGTGCGAATGGCTGATCGCGTCCGGGCCGGGCGTGACCTTCATCCCGCAAACCGGGTCGATGACCTGCTCGGCCGTTTCGCCGTCATGTTCGTGACAGCAAGCGCCGTGCGCGTCGCTGCGCTGTGTGTCCTGCATCTCGGAACCCTTGGCGTCGCTTTAGCGATACGACTGGAAAACGTCCGTCTGGCCGTCCGCCTCGAAGGAGAGCACGTCATAGGCTTCAGTCCGGTCGCCGATTTCCATGCCCGGCGAGCCGATTGGCATGCCCGGCACTGACAGGCCCTTGACGTCCGGGCGCTCGCTCAACAGCCGCTTGATGTCGGTTGCGGGCACATGCCCCTCGACCACGTAGCCGCCGACTGTCGCCGTGTGGCAGGAGTCCAGGTCTTTGGGAATACCTGCGAGACGCTTGACGCCCCACATCTTGCGCGTTTCGGTGACGTTCACCTCGAAGCCCTCTTCGCGCAGGTGATCCGCCCATTTCGCGCAGCAGCCGCATTGCGGATGCCTGGTCATTTCCACGACCGGCAGGCTCTGCGCACGGGCCGCTTCATCATCGGCACTCGCGAGCGGCAGCGGCATCACGGCGGAGACCATCAGAAACATCGCGGCGGCGAGAAGGCGCATGGTTTACTCTCCTTTCGATCATTGTATGAGCGAGAGAGTGGTGCTTCCAGTTACTGGAATGTCAAGCGGCCTTGGTGTTAACCATCATCACGGCGCATCCGGGGCATTTGCTTAAAATATGGTTAACTTGCGTCGGGAGAGTTGAAAGGGCGGCTGATGGCTTGGACGCCGGAGGATGAGGCGCGCGAGGCGGAGGCTGCGGCGTTGTTCGACGCGCTGCGCGAGGACACCGTGCAGGTGGCGCTGGATGGGTTGGAGACGAACACCGGGCTGGCGCGCGAGCGGGTGATCGCAGAGGCGGTGGTCTTCGCGGGGCAAGAGCGCCGGGCGTTCCTGGCGTATTTGCGCGGGCGCGCACCGCGTCGTCGTGGTGCGGAGCCGGACCATCCTGTGCGGGGCTTCCTGTCGGAGAACGGCGTTCAACTCCTTGTGGCGAGCATGTTTCTGCTTGGCGTGGCGCTCGCCGCGATCGAGATGTTGCTGCGCTAAGGCGGGAAAGTCAGGTCATGCGAGTGCTCATCGTCGTCGTCGCCCTTGGCGCCCTGTGGGATGGCTTCACCAGCTTTTACGGCATCGCGGAGTTTTATGATCTGGTCGTGGGCCAAAGCGATTGGCGCCAGATCGTCTTTGCGCTGATCGCGGCGATCACGATTGTCGGCTTCATGGTGGCGACGCGCCTGATCTGGAGCGGCGCGGAGGCGAACAATACGATCTCAATCCTGTTGAAGGTGGCCTGGGTCGTGTGCTTCGTGATCGACCTCGCGACGTCGTTCATCGGCACGCAGGATTTCGTGTTCAAGGGCATGGCCGGCGGGCCGGCGAACGTGCTCGGACTGCTGATCATCAGCTTTCTGGTCACGTCATCGTCGGTGCTGCTGTCGCAGCTCATCACCGGGCGGGGTATCCGCAAGCGCTACCTGTATTGAAGCGGTATCTCTACTGAACGGGGGCTTAGGGGACGAGCCAGCGGCCGTGCCAGCCGCCATCCTGCCACGTGAATTCAGCGCGGCGATGGCCCTGATGCGCTAGATAAAGCCATTCGATGCGCGTGATCTTTGCCGCGATCACGGCAAAATGGTCTGCACCCTCGTTACTGTCTTGCGATGAGAACGGCACTGCCGCCGGATCGCTCACCGCTTCGCCCGGGGCGCGCATCACCTGATAGCAGAGGCGGCTGAAATCCCGCTTGGCGGCCCAGGACTCGCGTGCCAACTCGTCGGCGCTATGCACGCTCAGCCGGCAATC
>CAYFVF010000313.1:0-2085 GCA_964346335.1 uncultured Hyphomicrobiaceae bacterium | reverse complement strand
TACGAAGCGCTCGACCGCTGGCTGAACCGCGTGCCCGGCGGGCTGGTGATCTCCAATATTGGCGCATGTACGATCTTTTCCGCGCTGTCGGGATCATCGCCCGCGACCTGTGCGGCGATCGGCAAGATGGGCATCCCGGAGATGCGTAACCGCGGCTATCCGGACGGCATTGCCACCGGGGCCATCGCGGCGGGCGGCACGCTCGGCATCCTGGTGCCGCCGTCGATCACGATGATCGTCTATGGCATCGCCACGGAAACCTCGATCGGGCGGCTGTTCATCGCAGGCATCCTGCCGGGCCTGATGCTTGCCGGCCTGTTCATCGCCTGGTCGCTGTTCTTCGCCTGGTGGAACGGTTACCAGCTTACCGGCCTGCGCAGCTTCTCATGGCGCGAGCGCTTCACCGTGCTGCCGCGCGTGCTGCCGTTCATCGCCATCATCGTCGGCATTCTTTACGTTCTGTATGGCGGCGTCGCCACGCCGTCCGAAGCCGCGGGCGTCGGCGCGCTGTTCTGCATCCTGCTGGCCATCGTCATTTACGGGCTGTGGCAGCCGTCGCATATCTGGCGCATCCTTTCGACCAGCATGAACGAAAGCGTGATGATCCTGATGATCATTGGCGCCTCGGCGCTGTTCTCGTTCACGCTGTCATGGCTGTTCGTCACCCAGTCGATCGCGGAGGCCATTGTCGCTGCCGAGCTGAACCGCTGGGTGCTGATGGGCGTCATCAACCTCTTCCTGCTTGTCGCCGGGCTGTTCCTGCCGCCCGTAGCAGTCATCCTGATGACCACGCCGATCCTGTTGCCGATCGTGACGGCGGCCGGGTTCGACCCCTACTGGTTCGCGGTCGTGCTGACGATCAACCTGGAGATCGGGCTCATCACCCCGCCGGTGGGGCTGAACCTTTACGTGATCAATGGTATCGTGCCCGAAGTGCCATTGCGGACGATCCTGCTGGGGTCGCTGCCTTACATGCTGTGCATGGTGACCGCGATTATTATTCTCTGCATATTCCCGGAGATTGCCACCTGGCTGCCGAATCAGATGATGGGGCAAGCCATCTGACAGCGGACGCGCCGAGATGAACACGTCATTCTTTCAGGAATTGCTCAGCGGTGTCGCGGAGCGGGGCAGGGCGTTGATCGACCTGTCGATCGGCGGCCACCACGCCGACTCGATCGAGAAGTTGTCCCGCGCGCTGATGTCCTCGCGCGGCGAGGCCGCAGGGGTCGCGCTGGCGCAGCGTATTCTCGATGCCTACGCGGCGCTGTCGCATGAGGAACGCCTAGCCTATTTCCAGTTCCTCAATACCGCCTTCACGCCCGACCCCGAATCGGTGCGCGAAGCCGCGCGCAGCTACCTGGAAGCGCAGGACGACGCCAGCCTGCGCGCGCTCACCCGCAGCGTCGAGCCGCCCATGCAGGAGTTCCTGCGCCGGCTGAACATGGCGCCGGGCGCGACCGCCCAGATCGTGGCGATGCGCACCGACCTGCTGGATTTCATGAAGAGCCATCCCGAGCTTGAGGCGGTTGACGAGAATTTCCGCCACCTGCTCGGCTCGTGGTTCAACCGCGGTTTCCTCGTGCTCCAGCGGATCGACTGGTCGACGCCGGCGAACATCCTCGAAAAGATCATCCAGTACGAAGCGGTCCACCAGATAAAGGACTGGTCCGATCTGCGCCGCCGGCTCGATCCCCGCGACCGGCGCTGTTACGCCTTCTTCCACCCCTCGCTGATCGACGAGCCGCTGATCTTCGTGCAGATCGCGCTGACATCCGAGATTCCCGGCTCGATCCAGGACCTGCTGTCGGAAGAAAGCAAGATGAACGGCGTGCCGGAGCCGACCACGGCGGTGTTCTACTCCATCTCCAATTGTCAGAAGGGCTTGGCGGGCATCTCGTTCGGCAACTTCCTGATCAAGCAGGTGGCGGGCGATCTGCAAAAGGAAATTCCCTCGCTGCGCACCTTCGTCACGCTGTCGCCGCTGCCCGGGTTCCGCCGCTGGCTGGAGCGCGCGCGCGCGGGCCACGAGCTGGACTACATGAACGAGCAGCAGCGCGCCGCACTGGACATCGCCGATAACGA